>CAZYHH010000004.1:1088-30442 GCA_964647295.1 uncultured Pseudomonadales bacterium | reverse complement strand
GAAGGTGCTGTCTGGTCATGAGGCCCTGGATATAGGTTTGGTGAATCGGGTGACGACGGCCGAACACTTTGAGTCGGAAGTAAAACTGTTCGCGACCGAACTGGCGTCATTGCCTACGATTGCCGTGGGTTATATGAAGAAAAACTTGAATGCGGCGTACGGTGGTTCTCTAAGTGATACCTTTGACCGCGAGGCGCTGCACATGATTCGGTGTTTTATGACGCAGGACCACAAGCGCGCCGCTCAAGCTTTTGTCGACAAAGCTTCGCCAGAATTTCTAGGCAACTAAGATGATCGCCCAGGCAGGTTATTGGAGCTCTCGTTTTGGCTTTTTGATGGCCTCTATCGGGTTCGCGGTTGGCTTAGGTAATATATGGCGATTCCCTTATATGGTGGGCGAGAACGGGGGGGCTGTCTTTATAGTGGTCTATTTGCTTTGTGCCTTTGTTATCGGTGTGCCGATATTGATGGCCGAGATCATGATTGGTCGCAGAGGCATGGCACCTCCAGAGCTGGCGATGAAGAATGTGGCTGAGGAGTCTCACTTGTCCCCAAGATGGAACATGGTGGGTTATCTGAATTTGCTGACTGCCTTTCTGATACTTTTTGTTTATAGCGTTGTCGCAGGATGGGTTCTTTTTTATTTTTTTCAGTCCCTGTTGTCTTGCTTTTCAGGAGTTGATCTTCTCGATCAAGCTGGTTCTTTTGAAGCACACCAATCTGACTTGATGAGCCTGATTTTTTGGTCGTTCTTGGCTTTGGGAATTACCGCGACGATATTGGTCCTAGGGGTGGAGAAAGGTATTGAGCGAGCAGTAGTGCTCTTGATTCCCGGTTTGGTGTTGTTATTGCTGGTTTTGGCAGTATTCAATGTGTTTAACGGTGGCATGAGTGAAGCAGTTGAATATATGTTTCGCCCCGATTTTGAGGAAGTTCATCCCGAGATATTTCTTGCTGCCGTATCCCAGGCCTTTTTTTCTATTGGGGTCGCGATGGGAGGAATGATGGTTTTCGGGTCCTACCTGCCCGCGAATGTTTCCATTGGTCGCAGTGCGGTCATTATCGTGTCTGCTGATACCGTAATTGCGCTATTGGCCGGGCTAGTTATTTTTCCTTTGGTGTTTGAAAATAATCTAAGCCCAGACAGCGGAACTGGTCTGATATTTAACACCCTGCCATTGGCGTTTGAACAGGTGCCCTTAGGTCGATGGGTTGGCCTTCTATTTTTTTTATTGCTTTCGATGGCAGCGATAACATCGATGGTAGGCTTTATGGAGCCACTTGTGGCGTATTTGATCCGACGATACCGGTGGGCGAGGACGGTTGCGACTGCCTCAGTCAGTTTGGTTTGTTTTGCTTTTAGTATCTTGAGCGCTTTGAGTATGAGCCATTGGAGAGAATTTGGTGTTTATGATCGATCGATCAGTGATTGGCTGGATTTTGTGCCAAACTCAATATTCTTGCCGTTAGGGGGATTGCTGATTTGTGTTTTCGCTGGGTGGTTCATGCAACAAAGCTACACTAAGGAAGAGCTGAGCTTGGATAGTGATCTTGTGTATAGTTTTTGGCGTAGGTCTATGAGGTGGCTTGTTGCACCTGTTGTCTCGATTATTTTGGTTACCGGAGTCCTCGCCTAGTATGCAATTGGTTTATAAAGGAAGTGTAAATCGATGGGAATGTGATGAGAACGATCACATGAACGTACGATTTTATTCAAGAAAGCTATCCGAGACCTTGTTCGGTGGAGTCAGAGAGTTAGGTATATCGTCGGGTTTGGGATTTGATGACCTTATCGGATCTTTAACCAGCCAACACATTAGATATCTAAAAGAGGCTCGTGTGGCAACGCCGCTTGAAGGTTATGCGGGAGTGATAGCGGGTAATCAGTTATTGACCGAAATTAGAGAGTCCTCTTCAGGTGAGGTGCTGTGTGCATCGGTAAACACGCTGAAAGGATTCGAGATGAAGCCTAGTCATGAGCTGCCTATACATGCGCGACCTAGAGGGCTGACGGAGACAGACTTACAGTACTCCGGGATCCACATTCAGGGTGCTAAAGACCTTGGGTTTAGGACGATCGGCAAAGGTGTGATCCATCAGGACGAGTGTATGAAGGATGGCCGCCTCCAGTTGTTTCATTATATGGGTAGGTTTTCTGATTCCATGCCTAATTTATGGGGTGTACTTTATCCGGAGGCCACTTCGGAGACTCAGGGAGGAGCAGTAGTTGAATATCGGATGGATTATGAGTTCCCTTTGCGAGTTGGTGATCGTTATGAGTTGGTGAGCGGATTTCGAGGAGCTGGTGCTAAGACCATTCATTTTGTGCACCTATTATTCAACAGCGATAGTCAGCAGTGCTGTGTTTCCGGTGAGTCGATTGGAATGCGTATGGATCTAGTGCATCGAAAAGCAATCGAAATAGCTCCTTCGTTGCGAAAAACCTTGGATCGATTAGCAATCAGGTCAAAAACGAATTAGATGCATAAGTATTGATGAAGAAATTAGCACTGCTGATCGGGTTTGTCGGTCTATTTTTCGTTTTGAGCTTTTTTCTTCCCTATGAGCGAGTGTTCATCGCATTGACTGTTTTTGTGGAGGAGCATCGAGCGATCGCAAGAATATTGTATTTTGCGGTTTATGTCGTGGCGGTGGTTCTCATTGTGCCTGGAAGTATTCTGACTTTACTGGGCGGTTTTTTATTTGGGGTGGTCGAGGGATTTGTTTTGGTCTCGATATCCAGTGTAACGGGTGCGTGTCTCGCATTTACTATCGGAAGATATTTTGCAAGACAATGGGTTGAAGAGCGCACGCAGAGTTTTGAAAGATGGGTAGAATTTGATCATGCGGTCGCGATAAGAGGATTCTATGTTGTGCTATTAACGCGACTGTCGCCGGTTTTCCCATTTAATCTTCTGAATTATTTTCTTGGATTAACCAAGATACGATTTATACACTACTTGCTGGCATCCTGGTTAGGCATGGCACCGGCGACGCTTCTTTACGTTTATTTGGGTTCGATAGCGCTTAGCGCGGCGGACGTCCTTCTTGGTGGGGGTAGTAACACGATGGGGCAGAACACCTTGATTGTTCTGGGACTGATCGCCACAGTCGCATTGGTGGTTGTTTTGGCTCGATTAGCCTCAGCTACTCTAAAAAAAGAAATCCAGGAAGCACCAGAATGAGCTATCCCGGTAAAGAGTTTGATGAGATTACGCAACGATTAGTGTTTCCGTCTGATTACAAAAATCCTCGAGCTAAGAGGCGTTATCATTTAGCCGTTATGGGTGCAGGTCCTGCCGGACTTATTACTGCTATTTCTGCAGCGGCTTTAGGCGCTAAGGTGGCTTTGATCGAGTCTCGTTCCATGGGTGGCGATTGCCTTAATGTGGGCTGTATACCCTCCAAGTCCTTGCTTGAATATACTAAGGCACAAAATAGAAGCTTTGATGGAGCTTTCGCCTGGCTTCGAGAGGTTCGGTCGAACATTGCAATACACGATTCGGTGGAACGCTATAGCGCAGCAGGGGTTGACGTGTTTCTTGGTTCTGCGCATTTTAATGCCGACGGAGAACTGGAGGTTTCGGATCAGCGTCTTGAGGCCAGAAGAATCGCGATTTGTGTCGGTTCCACAGCCTTTATACCGCCGATTAAGGGACTCTCTTCTTGCGGCGCATTATGTAATGAGACAGTTTTTGACCTTAAGGAACAACCCGATTCAATTAGCATATTGGGTGCTGGGCCGATCGGATGTGAATTGGCCACTGTTTTTGCGCGATTGGGTACCCAAGTGCATCTTTTCGATATGGCTGGCCATGCGTTGCCCAACGAAATACCAGACGCCGGACAGGTTATCGAAGATTCCTTATCAAAGTTGGGCGTGCAGCTTCACCTTGGCCAGGAGATTAGGGAGGTGTCTGGCGGCGTAAACGGAAAAAAGGTGATCATTGACTCTATGGAGGTGGAGACTGATGCCTTACTAGTGGCCCTGGGGAGACAAGCCAATACGGAGACTCTTAATCTAGAAAAGGTAGGAGTCAGTACGGGTAAACAGGGATCGATCATAGTCGATCATAGACTACGCACCACCAACAAAAAAATTTTTGCGGCAGGCGATTGCACCCTAGGGAGCCACTTTACTCATGAAGCAGATATGCAGGCTCGCGTACTGGTTCAGAACGCTTTGTTTTTTCCGAGCGCTAGTACTAGAAAGTTTGTGGCGCCCCACTGCACCTACACATCACCCGAAGTGGCCTCTATTGGTCCTAACCTCGACGAGCTCGATCAACGTATGATCAAATTTGATACTTATCACGTCGAGTACGCCGACCTCGATAGAGCCCGTGCTGGTGGTAAGCTGGAAGGCTTTGCGCGTGTGTTGACAGAAAAAGGGAAAGACACGATTTTGTCGGCGACTATTGTTGGTGAAGATGCAGGTGAACAAATCGCGTTGATCTCTGTTCTCATGAATAATGGTATGGGGTTGTCCAAGGCTGGTAATGCGATTTTTAGCTATCCAACTCGCTCTGAGTTCCTGCGTAAGCTTGCCGATTCATTCAATAAAACAAGATTAACACCGACTGTCGGTGGCATTTTAAAAAGATGGTTGAAATGGACTGAATGAACCATAATCCGACTGGGTGAAAGGTGAAAGGTGAAAGGTGAAAATGGAGCATTGGATGTTGAAATTGATCGGGTCGACATTGTTATGTTTGAGCGTGAGTTTGCTGATCTCTTGTGGCGAGATGACAAAAGAAACGCCGATCCCGTTTAAAGCTACCGTGAGTGTCCATGAGATGATGACCTGGTACTTGGAGCCGGCCGCAGACGTAATTTGGGATAGCGCAGGATTCGTGATCACGGAAGATGGAGAAGTTGATTTACAACCAACGACCCAAGAGGGTTGGGACCATGTTCGAAATAATGCAACGGTTGTAGCGGAGGCGGGGAATCTGCTGATGATGCCGGTCATGGCTGCGGATTCAGAAGATTGGCGGGACTACGCTAGTGGGCTGATTGATGCGGGAGTAAAGGCCAGACAAGCTGCTTTGAATCAAGATGCGGACGCGTTATTCGATGCGGGAGGCCAAATTTATAATGTCTGCAGAGCCTGCCATAACCGATATATGATTGAAGATGGTGAGTGATTCGGTGAGTGCCCATCAGAGTCCAAATGGAGGTATATTGGTTCCGAGTCTGCTGTCTTTGTTGGTGGCGGCCGTCGCATTTATTGTATTCGTGCTTCCTGCTGAATATGGGAGAGATCCTACAGGGCTCGGGAAGCTGATGGGTATAGATGGTATATCAGCGTACAGTGTGAGCGTGTTATCTCTTGAAGATGAGGACATCAAGAACGACGAGGTCGTTTTTACTTTGGAGCCTTTTGAGTCGGTTGAGTATAAGTATAGTTTGGCTGTTGGGCAGAGCATGATTTTTTCTTGGGAAGCAGATGAAGCGGTTATTTTTGATTTTCATAGTGAAGAAGAAGGGACCGATCCGGAAGAGGCCGTGAGTTTTGAAGTGGGGAAAGCAAGAACAAAACGAGGAACCTACGTAGCGCCTTTTAACGGTATTCATGGTTGGTTTTGGGAGAATCGTGGGGCTGAGGTGGTCGAAGTAAGGCTGTTGACCACAGGGTTTTATCCTGAGTCCATCACTTATAGCCCTAGTGGGAAATACAAAAGAATTTTTTAACAGGCGTTAGCCGGTATCGATTAGCTAAACCAGTTTTATTGTTGGGTTTTAGAGGGTATAAATAGTTTGGGGGTACTGGCGCTAGCCAGTGAATAAAAGGAATTAGGTGGGAACTTAGGTATGCAAATTCACGATCGAATAAAAACATTAAGAGAAGCTCAAAAAATTTCGATGAGGCAATTAGCTAAGGAACTGGGTGTTAGTCACAATACCATCAGTAAGTGGGAGAGGGATCCAGATAGCTGTCGGTCAGAAACTGCCTTACCTACGCGAGATAATGTGTTGTCATTGGCTAAACATTTTAAGGTGACGCCAGGCTGGTTGATGTTTGGCGAACTTAAATATAAAGCCTCAAGGCAGAAAATCATGCGTGAAATAGAAGAATTGAATGATAGTCAATTTCGTCTGATCGCTAAGCATTTGCATCAAATTCTTGAAAGTGAGAAAACTTCAAAGCGAAAAGGCTGATGAGGAAATTATAAATGCCTAAAGAGTTTGATCAGTTTTTTGAGTCTATGTTTAACGAGGCTATGGTTTATGGCGGACGAGCTGCTATTCGAGACAGGCAATTCACTCATTACGTCTTAAGTGGAAAGAACGAACGAACGGAGCGTGCCTGGCAAGAGACCAGTCGAGAGCTGGTGGACTATGTTCAAACTAAAGCCTCATTTGTTTTTGATGAAAGAACAGGGTTCGGAATTATCCGGCTGGCATATTCTTACGCTGTCATTCGCTGGGATGAGGAGATTTTTTGGAAGCAAATCGACCCAATAGAGTGCTCGTTGGTCATTGAGGAAGCAAAAAATAACAATCGGTTTGCCGATGTCACGGTACTACCCATCGCAATATCTGAAGAAGTGAGACAGGTGGACGAGGAGGTCGAAACGTCTGAGGTGCACGAGGTTGTTTTTGGGCAGGTCTATGTTGATCGTTGTTTGAGTAGAGTAAAGCAGTTACTCGCTGATCCGTCTTTCTCTCCTCATTGTGTTTACGAGGGTGATTTTATTTGGTTTGAAAATGAAGAGTTGGGAAGACAGTTTTCGTCACTATCTGAAAACGAAATCCGGAAATTATATACTCGTAAAATTCAACGTTCTTCGGATGGAAGTAATATTTGGAACGATAAGGAAGATGTCTGGTATCTGGTCACAGGTGTTTTTTCTGCTCAGCTGTCCTTTCTGATTGACCAACGTCATCAGTTCACCTTTGAAATCCCGATTAAATACAGAAAAGATCTGCTGGAATTTGCTAAGCTGAATGAGGCTTACGTCCCGACGGTGGAAACAAAGGGTAATATTTCTGTTCCGGTTTCGCTCGATAGTCTTCTTAGAGCCAATAGCGGTGACAAAAAACTCTAATCACCTTCGGCAAAAAGCCGAGGGATCGAAACGCTGGAATTCTTCTCGGCGGTTAAGGATTGCGGTTGACCCACAGGCAGATCCCTATGACCTAGACCTCTCCGATTTTGATGTGGCGAATCCTGAGATTCATCGACTCAACTTGGCTGAGAAGTACTTAAAGCGTATGCGCGAAGAAGCGCCAGTGCATTATTGTGAAAAAAGTCAGTACGGACCCTATTGGTCGATTACCAAATACGCTGACATTATGGAGGTCGATAAAAATCATCAAGCTTTTTCGTCCTCGTATGAATTTGGCGGCGTCAGTATTACAGGCACACCGAACTCGGGAGGCGAGATACCTAATTTTATTTCGATGGATCCTCCCAAGCATGACAAACAGCGCAAAGTGGTAGCCCCTGGTTTGTCGCCAGTCAGATTAGCCGACCTGGAGAGTCTTATACGGGCGCGCGTGATCGAGATACTGGATGGGCTTCCGCGTCGCGAGGAGTTTGATTGGGTTGAAAGGGTCTCAGTGGAGCTAACTGGGCGTATGTTAGCGACTATTCTCGGTGTTCCGCAGGAAGATCGTCATCTGCTCATCGGTTGGTCTAACTCGATCAGCAACGCCGATGACCCCGAATATGTTTCGGCTTCGGGTGGCTTTTATCAAACTCTCGCTGAACTGGGTGAGTACGTAGAGCCGATCTGGGAGACCAAGAAAAAAGGCGCCGCCACTGAGATGGACCTTCTCGCCTTGCTAGCTGCAAGCGAAGAAGGGTCCGATATGTCGATCAAGGAGGTCCTGGGGAATGTGGTGCTGCTTTTGGTCGGCGGTAATGATACGACCCGAAACTCGATCAGTGGAGGCGTGTTGGCGTTGAATGATTTTCCAGATCAATACGACAAACTGCTTCAGAAATCTGAATTGATACAGTCTATGGTTCCAGAAATCATCCGATGGCAGACTCCTCTAGCCCATATGCGTAGGACTGCTACCCAGGACTACTTGCTGCGCGATCAACTTATTCGGCAGGGCGACATGGTGATTATGTGGTACCTATCCGGTAATCGCGATCCCGAAGCGATATCCGATCCAGATCGGTTTATTATTGATCGTGCGAGGCCTAGAGAGCATCTTTCTTTTGGGTTTGGTTTACACCGTTGTCTAGGGAATCGCTTGGCTGAAATGCAACTAAGAGTCCTGTGGGAAGAAATTCTACAACGCTGTCCGCGGATTAAAGTGACCGGGGAGATTGTGAGGGCCAGCTCACCGCTGTTCCGGGCTATCCAGGCAATGCCCGTTAAATTGGACATTGCCTAGAGGATGGTCTGCGCAGCTAGGCCGCACGTTCGATCAGCGTTCCCGTTCCCAGACCTCCACCACAGCACATGGAGATGATTCCGTACTTGCCGTCTGTTCTGATCAACTCGTGAACCGCTTTGGTGATCAAAAAACAGCCAGTTGCGCCGAGCGGATGGCCGAGCGAGATCGCGCCTCCATTAGGGTTTACTTTGCTTAAGTCTGCTCCGACTGTTTTAGCCCAGGAGAGCACGACGGAAGCAAAAGCTTCATTAATTTCGAAGACATCTACGTCTTCAATGGTAAGACCCCCATCTTTTAGAATTTTTTCTGTCGCTGGGATGGGGCCCTCCAGCATCAGTACTGGATCACAGCCGACCAAAGCCGAGGCTCTTATAATAGCGAGCGGTGTAAGCCCAAGCTCCTGAGCTTTTTGCTCGGTCATCATGAGCACAGCTGCCGCACCATCAGCGATTTGAGACGAAGTCCCTGCCGTATGGATACCGTCTTCTCTCGCGACAGGTTTGAGTTCACCGAGTGCCTCCATACTAGTCTCTCTAGGGATTTCATCCTTGGTTACCGTGATAGTTTTTCCGGTCTTTTCGAAATTGTCGTCCATCACGGGCGCTTCGACGGGGATGATTTGGCTGTCGAAGTAGCCACTGTCGATTGCCTTTCTGGCGCGAAGCTGGGATTCGAGTCCGAATCCATCTGTATCTTGGCGAGTGATCTGATACTTTTCTGCGACTCTTTCAGCACCCTCGAATTGACTGGTGAATTCGTGTTGTTCGAAATAGCTTTTAGACACCGGTTTCCCCATCTTAGGGTCCTTTCCGACCGAGTCACTGCCGATGGGCAGCCTAGTCATATTTTCGACGCCGCAAGCCATCACAACATCTGCGTGTCCTGACGCCAGTATGCTGTGAGCAAGTGTTGTGGATTGCTGCGACGAGCCGCATTGCGAATCTATGGTGATGCAGGGGGTCTCTATTGCGCCCCTGTGGGCTAACCAAGCGGTTCGAATGACATTCATTCCCTGAGCCGCAACCTTATTGATACAACCTCCGACGACTTGATTAACTTGACCTGAGCTAACGCCATTTCTGTCTAGTAGTTTCATCATGACCTGCCCCAACACGTCCGTTGGGTGGGCGCCTCCCAGGCTGCCGTTCTTCTTACCTACGGGAGACCTTGCGGCATCCACGATTACGACATTATTCATTACTTTTCCCTTTCAAAATTTCTGATTCAAGCATTCCACCTTGAGAACCTGCTGTCTAGACTAGGGCGCTCGCGCTCTGCTGGTTTTTCTTTTGCTGAACCAATGTAGATAAAGGCAGCAACACGCTCGGCTTCATCCAATCCTAGTCGATTAGCGACGGCTTGGTCATAAGCATACCATTCAGTGAGCCATTGTCCGGCATAACCGAGGAGGCTTGCTGCGATAAGAATATTCTGACAAGAAGCGCCGACCGATAGTTGTTGTTCCCATTCGGGTATTTTTATGCCCTGTCGTATCTTGGCGACTACGCATATGACCAAGGGCGCCCGCATAAAACGCTGGCTCTCTAAATGTAGAAGCGCTTTGGGCGCTGTTGGATTAACTTTCTTAAAACGCGCACTCAGAAAATTCCCGAAATCTTGTCTGGCTTGATTTTCGAATAATATAAAACGCCAAGGACCGAGTTTTCCATGATCCGGGACCCGGACAGCGGTCTCGAGTATTTGGTTTATTTGGTCTTCGCTTGGACCGGGATCACAAATATCAGCAGCTTTTACTGACCGACGTTGCGCGATTTGATTAAAGGCATCTTCGAATTTGTTAGGTGGATACAATTTCTTCTCCTTTTTCCGAAAAATTGTACCCGATTTATAAAAGCATTGAATCTTGATTACACTGAACTCCATTGATTATGCTAGAGAAAATAGAGAGAGAATGTAGCTATGAATGTGAGTGGCAAAAAAGCGTTGGTGTTTGGGGGTACCTCGGGCATCGGTTTGGCAACCGCAAAACGATTAAAAGATAAGGGTGCTGAGGTCGTTGTGATTAGCCGGGATCCGAGTAAGGCTGGCGATCTTGATGGTATTAAGACTCTTGCCTGCGATGTTCGAGATACTGATGCTCTTTCAGAGCTCTTTGGTAGCGAAGCACCTTTCGATATCCTGATAAGCGCTGCGACTGGCGGATCACGAGCGGCGGGTCCTTTTTTGCAAATGGACATTGAAGGTTATCGAAATTCTTTTGACAAACTATGGGGTTATACGAATTGTGTCCGGTTTGGTGCGGAACACTTGAGTGCGGAGGGCTCAATTGTCTTGGTGAGTGGGTCGCCAGCCAGACGAGCTAGAGTAGGCCAATCAGCTATTGCTTCGGTTGGCGGGGCGGTCGAACAGTTCGTTCGTGCGATAGCAACCGAGATTATGCCGAAGCGCATAAATGTAGTATCTCCCGGTGTCATAGATACGCCGATGTTCGGACCCGAGTCTGATCAGAGAGTTAAGATGCTCGAAGGCGCGACCTCTAAGCACCTGATTCCCAGGGCTGGAACCGCGGATGAAGTGGCCAGTGGAATTTTGTTTATGGTTGAAAATGATTATGTGACTGGAACGACTATTGACGTCGACGGAGGTTGGATTCTTAGTTAAGTTTCGATCATGTAACCGGTGAGCTGATAGAAAACGAAAAGGAAACCCATGCACATGAGCACAGAGTTGGCGGCAATCGCCTGGGAAGTGAATTTATTGGTGTGCCGCCAAATATTCATCAGGGTAATCATAAGGATCAGAGCAGTAAGCTGACCGAATTCGACGCCGATATTAAATGCGATCAGATTTTGCAGGAGGCCATCATCGGAAAGGGTGAGTTGCTGGAGTTTGGTCGCTAACCCAAAACCATGGAAGAGGCCAAAGGTGAAAACCGCGTATTTCGTATTAATCGACAGACCAAGTTTTTTCAGTCCTCCCATGTTTTCAAAGGCCTTATAGATCACAGAAAATCCGATGATCGCGTCAATGAGGTAGATGTTTGCCGGGATGTTGAACCAAACACCAGCAATTAGCGTTAGGCTATGACCAATTGCAAACAAGGTGACATAAGCGGCAATTTCCTTAAGTCGGTACAAAAAGAAGATAACGCCAGCCAAGAAAGCCAGGTGGTCGTAGCCCGTTACCATGTGTTTTGCCCCTAGATAAAAATAGGGCCAAAATTGAAAACCAGATTGACCTTGAATGAATGCAGCATCCCCCTCAGAAACACCGTGAGTGATGCTCAATATGGGCAATAAAACTAGTGCCAATCCAACGACTAAGGCGGTTTTATTGGAGGCCACTGGTCGAAAAATTCCTTATCTCTCAACATTCAAAGAGAAAAAGGGTTTCATCTTCGTTCACTAGTTTTGCAGGCTCGCAAATCCATTGCCTTCTGAAACGAGTTTTTCCAATAAAGGAGCCGGTTCCCAGATTGCACCACCATACTCTTCTTTAAATTTTTTGATGTCGCTCAGTATATTGTCCAAACCCTGCTTATCCGCCCAAAACATTGGCCCGCCGGTGACTTCAGGAAATCCGTAGCCATTGATGTAGACGATATCGATATCGCAAGGACGGATAGCGATACCCTGTTCCAATAGCCGGGCTCCCTCGTTGATCAGAGGGTATAAGCATCGCTTTAGTACTTCTTCATTGTCTATCTCTCGACGCATGATGTCGAGTTCTGATGAGGTTTCCTCGACTATAGCGACCACTTCCGGGTCTGCTTGTCCGGCTCTGCTGCCCTCGGGATAAATGTAGAATCCTCTGTTGGTCTTTTGACCAAAACGTTCGAGCTCGCAGAGTTTGTCTGCGACTCTCGCCGTGTTGGGGACATCTTCTGGTTTGATGCCAGAGAGTTTCCTTGCTCGCCACCCTAGATCTAATCCGACTAGGTCGTTCATCTGGAAGGGTCCCATCGGCATACCAAACTGCAATAACACGTTATCCACTTGATAGGGGGTTGCTCCCTGCAAGATGATCTCTCCTGCCTGTTGAGAGTAACCCGCTAACATGCGATTACCGATAAATCCTGGAGCATTGCCAGAAAGGACCGCGATCTTGTTTAGCGTGCGACCCAGCTTCATCGAAGTTGCAATCGTTTCTTTGCTGGTTTGCTCTCCTCGAACTACCTCGAGAAGCTTCATGACATTAGCCGGGCTAAAGAAGTGTAAGCCGATGACGGAATCAGGGCGCGACGTGGCCTCTGCCATCTTGTCAATGTCGAGTCCCGAAGTGTTGCTGGCTAAGATCGCGCCGGGTTTTGCGACAGATTCAATTTTTTTAAACGCCTCGACTTTAACGTCGATATTTTCGTAGATGGCTTCGATGATCACATCGGCACTGCCAAGATCACTGTAATGGGTTGTTCCACTTAGCAATGACATTCGCTGATCCACCTGTGCTTCGGTCATCCGGCCCCTTTGAACCTGAATGTCATAATTGCGTTTGATAACCGATATGCCTCGATCAAGGGCCTCTTGGTCAACTTCCAACACCTTAACTGGGATTCCAACGTTCAGAAAAGACATGGAAATGCCACCACCCATGGTGCCGCAACCTATGACGGCCGCTTGTTCGACTGAACTGGTCTGAGTGTCTTTGGGTACGTCTGGGATTTTGGCGACTTCTCTTTCCGAGAAAAACATGTGGATCAGAGCTTCGCGTTGGGGGTGTTTTAAACATTGGGCAAAACATTCTTGTTCCGCCTTCAGCCCGGTATCAAAGTCCCCTGAATTAACCGCGGCCTCAACACACTGAATAATCATCTCGGGGGCAAACCGGTTCCGCATTTTGCGTGCAGAACTCTTTCGAGCGGTCTCGAAAATTTCTTGGTTATCTCGATCATTTTCGATGATAGAGGTTTCGTCTCTGATTCTTCTAACCTTCCCGCCTTGGTCAATTATCTTTTGTGCGAAATCGATTCCCGCTTGGACGATGTCTCCCTTTGCAACCTCATCAGTGATGCCAAGTTCTGTAGCTTGAGGGCCGGGTATCGGGTCACCCGATAGAATAAAGTCCAAAGCCTTCTCCGCACCAATTAGCCTGGGGAGTCTTTGAGTGCCCCCGGCTCCGGGTAGTAGGCCTAGTTTGACTTCAGGCAATCCAACCGGCGCGCTGCTTGAGATGACTCTGTAATGACAACAAAGCGCAACCTCTAGCCCACCACCAAACGCAGTTCCATTTATCGCTGCGATGATAGGCTTAGTGCTATCGTCCATCGTGTTGAGGCAATCAAAAAGACTCGGACCTTCAGCTTGGCCGCCAAATTCAGATATGTCGGCCCCGGCGATGAATGCGCGACCAGCACCAGTGAGTACAACTGCCTCAACGTTATCATCACCTAATGCTTTGTTGATCCCGTCTGTTAGACCTTGGCGGACACCAGAGGAGAGTGGGTTAACCGGTGGGTTATCGACTGTCATCAGTGCAATATTCCCTTGAACTTCATAGTGTACGGTCCCTTTCATGATTTCCCTTTTTTGAAATGTTTATAGGAACATTGTAAAGAAAAACATCAACGAATGGAGGGTTTGGCAGGCTTTCGTTTAGCTGATCTTTGTGACTATTGAGAATCAAAAAAAGTAGGTTATGCTTGTACACCAACGGGGCTAGGAAGACTTCTTATAAGAAGGGAGCCAGAAGAAATAACACTAACTGAAAAAATAGGAAAATTGTTGTGACTAATAACTTGAAGTTTTATATCAATGGGCAATGGGTAGACCCTTCTACGTCTAATACGTTGGACGTTATTAACCCGGCCACTGAAGAGGCAATCGGAAAAATTGCGATGGGCGGTCAGGAAGACGTGGATAAAGCGGTTGCTGCCGCAAAAGCAGCTTTTGATTCTTTTTCTATGACTACACGTGAAGAAAGGATCGCATTGCTAGAGAAGATAATCGGAAAGTATCAAGAGAGGATGGGCGACATAGCGGCTGCCATTAGTCAGGAGATGGGCGCGCCGCTACCTTTAGCAAATAAAGCACAGGCACCAGCAGGTCTTGGCCATTTGATGACTGTTCTTGAGATTCTTAAGACCTATGAATTTGAAGAGGATGTGGGTAGCTCTAGAATAGTGAAAGAGCCTGCCGGCGTTTGTGGCTTTATTACGCCTTGGAATTGGCCGATTAATCAGATCGCTACGAAGGTTGCTCCCGCGATTGCGGCGGGGTGCACCATGGTGCTCAAGCCTTCTGAAGTAGCACCATTCAATGCGATTTTATTCGCTGAAGTGATGGATGCAGCCGGAGTACCCGCAGGTGTTTTCAACTTGGTAAATGGAGATGGACCAGAGGTGGGCGCGGCGCTATCTTCTCATCCCGATGTAGATATGATGTCCTTTACCGGCTCTACGCGGGCAGGTATTGAAGTGGCGCGAAACGCAGCGCCAACTATTAAAAGGGTCGCGCAAGAGTTGGGTGGAAAATCCGCTAATATCATTCTCGATGATGCTGATTTTGAAAAATCGATTTCTCGGGATGTGTTTGGTATGTGTACCAATTCTGGCCAGTCTTGTAATGCACCGACTCGTATGTTGGTGCCGAGCTCTAGAATGGATGAGGCTGCGGCGATAGCGAAATCCGCTGCAGAGCAAGTCAAAGTAGGAGCGCCCGATGCGGAAGATACGACAATCGGACCAGTTGTGTCAGAGGTGCAGTTTGACAAAATTCAGAACCTGATTCAAAAGGGTATCGATGAAGGAGCAAAGCTTGAAACTGGTGGCACAGGCCGGCCGGATGGGCTGAACGCTGGTTACTATATCAAGCCGACTGTTTTCTCACACGTGTCCAATGATATGACGATCGCTCAGGAAGAAATATTCGGACCGGTCCTATCTCTGATAGGTTACGAAGATGATGACGATGCGGTTCGTATAGCAAACGACACCTTATATGGGTTGAGCGGTTATGTGTCGTCAGCTGATCCTGAGAGAGCCAAGAAGGTGGCGCGCTTGATACGCAGTGGTAATGTGCATCTAAATGGCGCCGCTCCAAGTCAAACCTCGCCCTTTGGCGGTTACAAGCAATCGGGTAACGGCCGAGAATGGGGTCAATATGGCCTAGAAGAATTTCTTGAGGTCAAGTCGATCATCGGTTACAACGCCTGAGTTGCAACCCAATAAAAAAAGGCCCAATGGGCCTTTTTTTTTACTAGAAAATTTATTCAAAGAGGCTGTCGTTGACAAACAAAAGTAATCTTGATGTTTTTTCTTCGATAAAGATTGTTTCACTTGAACAGGCTGTCGCGGCGCCATTCGTGACTCGGCGTTTCGTGCAAGCCGGAGCCGATGTCGTCAAAATTGAACGCCCAGAAGGTGATTTTGCTCGATATTATGATTCGGCTGTATTTGGTGAGAGCTCTTATTTCGCTTGGTTGAACGCAGGCAAAAAGTCCGTTGTGTTGGATTTGGTTGAAGAAGAAGGGTTGGAGCACCTAAAGATGCTGGTCGAACGCAGTGACATCCTGGTGCAAAACCTAAAACCAGGAGCATTAAGAAAATTAGGCCTCGATCTTCAGGGTTACCACCATGAGAGGCCAGATTTTATTTCGCTTTCGATATCAGGCTTTCACCCCGATGGCCCGGGATTTGACCGTAAGGCATATGATTTGTTGATGCAGGCCGAGAGCGGGTTGTCTAGCATCACCGGCAGTCCAGACGCTCCTGGAAGGGTTGGGGTTTCGGTGGTTGACCTGACAACCGGCATGTACGGATATCAGGCGCTATTGGAGGCGCTTTTGAACCGACAGGTAACCGGAAAAGGTAAACAAATCAATATTTCCTTATTCGATTCGATTGCTGAATGGCTTGCTGTTCCCTATTTACTGGATCGATATGGTAAGAGCGCGCCGCGAAGAATGGGGCTTGCCCATCCTGGAATTTGTCCCTATGGCGTTTTTCATTCTAGTGAAGGCCAGGCTTTTATCTTGTCGATACAAAATGAACGTGAATGGATTAGATTAGTCGAACAGGTCTTGACGGATACTGAATTACAAAGTGATGCCAGATGTAAGAGCAATGAGGTGAGGGTAAAAAACCGAGAGTACGTGGATGAGAAAATTGCCTCTAAGTTATCAGTCTTGACGTTTACGGAGGTCGAAGAACGTTTTTCTCAAGCAGACTTAGCATTCGCTCCGCTGATGGGAATCGAAAATCTGAAAAGCCATCCCAGTTTTAGAACTTATCCCTCGATTGCTAGTGATTCGATATTTGAATTGCCTATCACTCCCGGAAATGACTATGCTAGTTCACAAAAGGTACCTGCTCTGGGAGAGCACACGCGGGAGGTGCTTGATTCACTGAAATAAGTATCTACTAGGACTAACGAATCAGAGGTAAAGGAAGAGGCCATGGCGTACGATCAGGAAAATATTTTCGCAAAGATTCTAAGGGGTGAAGCGCCTGCGGCTAAAGTTTTCGAAGATGAATTATCGCTGGCCTTTATGGATGTTATGCCTCAAGTTCCTGGGCACACCTTAGTTATTCCAAAAGTAGAAGCGGAAAACCTGCACGAAATCAATCCTGAGATTTTAGGACACACGATCCGAACTACCCAGACAGTGGCGGGAGCAGTAAAGCTGGCTTTTGAAGTGCCGGGAATCATGATTGCGCAACTTAATGGTTCATCCGCGGGCCAGACCGTTTTTCATCTACATTTTCACATTCTGCCAAGATTCGATGGGCTAGAGTTCTCTTTACATGCCAGAGAAATGCAAGATATGGAGACCCTTGAAAGTCAGGCGGCACAAATCAAGAGCTTTCTTTAGAGATGTCCAACAGAGAAAAAACGGATCTTTCTGATGCCCTGGAAGAGGACAAACTTGAGTGGGCTGAAGCGATCGAGACTATTTATGATGAATTCGGTGAGTCTGGCGTTCGAGAGATCCTGCGGGGTCTCCAGGATCATGTATTGAGTTTGAATGTAGCTTTGGACGAAGCGACCCTAAACACGCCTTACGTTAACACGATCGGTATCTCTTCACAGCCTAAGTATCCTGGCGATCTGTCCGTTGAAGAGAAGATCGAGAAAATTAATCGTTGGAACGCGATCGCGATGGTCTTGCAGGCCCAGGATCGAGGTGATGGAGTCGGGGGACATATTGCGACTTATGCATCGTGTGCGACGATGCTCGAAGTGGGCTTTAATCATTTTTTCAGAGGTGGCGAGAGGAATTCGGATCGAGATCTGTTGTTGCCTCAACCTCATGCCGCACCGGGTATTTATGCTAGGTCTTATCTAGAAGGTCGGCTTGCCGAAAAACAACTCAAAAACTACCGCAGAGAGTTGGGCTCGGAAGGAGGCCTGAGCTCATACCCTCACCCTCGCAGCATGCCTGATTATTGGGAGATACCGAATGCCTCTATGGGGCTTTCTACCCCTGCAGCGATCTATCAGGCACGCTTTGGTAAATATCTGGAAAATCGAGGATTAAAACCAAAATCAGACGCAAAGGTGTGGTGTTTTATCGGCGATGGCGAGGCTGACGAGCCAGAGGTGCTCGGAACCATCAATATCGCGGCTCGTGAAAAACTCGACAACCTGATCTTTGTTGTTAACTGTAATTTACAAAGGTTAGATGGGCCCGTTCGTGGAAACGGAAAGATCATTCAAGAGCTAGAACGAGTCTTTCGTGGGGCGGATTGGAATGTGATCAAGGTGATCTGGGGTAGTGGATGGGATGGGTTGTTGGCTAGAGATACAAAGGGCGTGCTCAGAAAGCGAATGGATGATTGTCTCGATGGCGACTATCAGATGTATTCCGTGTTGCCCGGAGACGTCCAAAGAGAGCACTGGGTGGAGGGTAATCCAGAGCTTGAGTCGATGATGAGTTCGTTGACTGATGACGAGGTCAAGCAGATCAAGCGTGGCGGTCAAGATCAAAAGAAGATTTACGCTGCCTTCGACCGCGCGATTAAGACCGAGGGCAAGCCAACGGTCTTGTTAGTAAAAACCGTGAAAGGTGACGGCATGGGCGCGCAGGGAAAGAATACCGCTCATCAATATAAAAATATGCCCAGCGAAGAAAGGATACGACTGGCCGCTGAATTAAATATTCCGATCTCCCAGAAGGCAGCGGTAAATGCCGAATTTTATAGACCAGATGAGACGTCAGAAGAAATAAATTATTTACGCAACAGGAGAATCGATCTCGGTGGGCCTTTGCCTGACCGAGTGGCGCAGTGTGAGAGCTTGAAAACGCCGAAGATGGATTTGTTCCTCGATTTATTGAAAGGTTCAGATCGACCTGTTTCGACCACGATGGTGATGGTCAGATTACTCAGTCAACTAATCAAGATGACTGATATTGGTAAGTACATTGTCCCGATTGTTCCAGATGAGGCCAGGACCTTTGGTATGGACGGGCTGTTCAACGTGGCAGGTATCTACGCTCCAGAGGGTCAAAATTATCAGCCAGTTGATGCCGAAACTTTAATGCCTTATCGGGAGGCGGTTGACGGGCAAATTTTACAAGAAGGGATCTGTGAAACAGGAGCGATGGCGTCCTTTATGGCGGCAGGGAGTGCCTACGCTGTGCATGGACTGCCGATGATCCCATTTTACATTTTTTATTCGATGTTCGGTTTTCAGCGCGTTGGCGACATGATCTGGAGCTGTGGCGATATGATGTGCCGCGGTTTTTTGTTGGGGGGTACCGCGGGCAGGACAACTTTGAATGGTGAGGGTTTGCAGCATGAAGACGGACACTCGCAGGTTTTGGCGAGCTCCGTTCCAAACTTACTGACCTACGATCCGGCATTTGGATTTGAGCTGGTGTTAATCGTGCGGGAAGGGATTAAACGCATGTACGAGGATCAGGAAGATGTGTTTTATTATCTGACTTTGTACAACGAGAACTATAAACAACCGAAGTTGATCGAGTCCGACAAAGGAATCGAGGATATTGATGCAGAAAAGATTGAAGGGATTCTTCGAGGAGGATACTGCTATGAACGTAATCTGGTGGATGTTGATCGTCCATACGTACACCTGTTGGCATCTGGCAGTATCATGCAGCAGGCTCTGGTTGCCAATGAGCTGTTAAGTAAGTTGGATATTAATGTGTGTTTGTGGAGTGTGACGAGTTTCGTTGAACTCGAAAGAGATGCTCTGGATTGTGATCGAATTAATCGATTGAACCCTTCGAAATCACCCAAAGTTTCCTTTGTTGAGAACTTGTTCTCAGGAGAAAAGGGTGTATTTGTGGCAGTGAGTGATTATATGAAAACACTTTCCGCCGGGCTTTCGCGCTGGTTACCTGGTCAATTGGAGGTCTTGGGTACGGACGGTTATGGCCTTTCAGAAACCAAATCTGAATTACGAGAGCATTTTGAGATAAATCCAGATTATATCGTGCAGGCGTCTTTAGCGGCACTTTATCGACAGGAGATGATTACGTTGAAAGAATACAAAGCGTCGATCAAAGGGTTGAAGATCGATCCCGATAAACTTAACCCGCGATCACGTTAGGAGTCGTCATGGAAGATTTTGAAGGAAAGATGGCCGTCGTGACCGGGGGGGGTACCGGAATGGGTCGTGAATTGGTATGTCAACTGCTCGCTCAAGGGGCGCATGTTGCCATGTGCGATATTTCGACTGAAAACATGGAGGAGACAGCAAGAATAGCGAATCCTCCATTGGGTATACGACTGACCAGTCATTATTGTGATGTATCTGTAGAGGCAGACATGAATCGATTCAAAGATGAGGTTCTCTCTGAACATGGTATTGAACACGTTAACTTGTTGTTTAATAACGCTGGGATTTCGATCGCTGGAGATTTTGTCAACATTGAACGAGACAAATGGGAAAAAACCTTCGACGTCTGTTGGTATGGTGTTTATTACGGGTGCCTTGCCTTTATGCCTTTGCTGGTTGCTAGTGACGAAGGGCATATCGTGAACACTAGCTCGATAAATGGGTTTTGGGCGTCAATAGGTCCTAATCGACCGCATACTGCCTACTGTGCTGCAAAGTTTGCGGTAAAGGGATTTACCGAAGCATTAATTACTGATCTTAGATTGAATGCACCTCATGTTAAGACGTCCGTAGTCATGCCAGGGCATATAGGTACGTCTATCGCGCTAAACTCGCAAAATGCTCGAAACAAAGATGGTGCGCTCGGCATGACTTCTGAGGAGGTTGAAATCGCGCGCGAACTGATGGCAAAGGCGGGAGAGCCGGTCAGCAATTTAACCGACGACCAAATTCGAAAGTTGATTCACCAAAGGGCACTGGATTTTAGGGACAATGCTCCGACGACGGCTGCAGAGGCCGCTAATGTAATTCTTGAGGGAGTTAAAACACAGCAATGGCGGATACTGGTCGGAGAGGACGCAGGAATGTTAGACGAGCTTGTTCGAGAGACTCCTGAAGAAGCTTACGATGATAATTTCCTCGTTAAACTGCGGGATCGATCGGTTATGGACTTTGCTCAACCCGATCAAGATGCTTAAGAAGCTGTGATTCTGGGGTTGGAGTTGTCTTACAGGAGTATGTTTGCAGTTCCAAAAACTCGGGTTTCATCTGCCGAGTTTGTGACGGTCAAATCGATCTCCACGCTGCCTTTTTCCGTATCGATGTCCGTGACGACACCGTTAATATTGTATTGATCGTCGACCAGGCAGGGTGCACGAAAAACGGTATCGATCATTTTGATTTCTGCGTTTGGCGCCCAATGATGGATCATTGCACTCAAAAACCCTTGACTCATGATTCCCGGCACTAAAGCCGCCGGGAGCCCTTGTTTTTTTGCAGCCTCGTGGTCGGTAAACCTGGGACTGTCCCATCCTGCAGCGGCTACAAATATTTTGACATTCTCTAGCGATGTGTCAGGCCTAAAAGCAGGTAGAACCTCTCCAAACTCAACATCAGTTATTTTTTCTACGGTCATAGTATTGTGGTTACTCTTCTTGAGGTTTCTCTCTAATTACGACGCTGGTATCAGATGACCCTAGTACCTCTCCTTGAGTATTTACCATCGTCATGCGATTAACAAAAAACACCATTCGGCCTGAACGGCCTGACTTAGTGTAGATGTCATGCATGCTGGTTTTTGCTGTAATTTCTTCACCAGCTCGCATGGGCTTTTCAAGATGGACTGACTTTCCAGCGTCCATTCCTAAGCCTTGGAATGAAGGAAAATTATCGGGATAGGCTTTTCTTGGATTAAAACTCGATGCAATCGTTGGAGGCGCTTGAAAGTCCGGATCATCAGGATCCGTAAATTTGCTAGCGGTTTCGCCGCAGCTCTTGGCATATTGAGCGAGTTCGTCCCCATTTAGTGTAAACACGTATTCGTCGAAGACTTGCCCCAGAAACTCTTTTCGCAGGCCCTCTACATCGATGCTTTCTCGTTTTGCCATTATTGTTCCTGTTGTAATTTTACTGCCGTAAAACTGTTCGATTTTAGGGCTTCAACTAACTCATTAATCGTTGTGATCTGAGCATCGAATTTAGTACCACACTTGCCTATTTGACTAACGATGTGGGCATCGCTCCCCCCAATCCCGGAGCAACTGAGTTGTTCTGCCATTTTAATAGCGATTTCGTCTTCGTTTTCTCTACTCCCGCCATTGTAGACCTCCACAATCTCCACTCCGTTGGGCACTCCAAATTCTTCGAGGTGCGCTGCCATTCCTACTCGTGGTCGTCCTGGGTGACACGGTACTGCGATGGCATCGTGCTTGTTGCAAGCATCGATTACTTGTTCAAGTTCGAGGTTGATATTGGAAAAATCGAATTCTTCCTGCAGTGCTAGGGTTACACCGAATACGAGCACGTGGCCGTATTCTGTTTCGACTTCACTGCCTTTAAGAATGGTGATGTCGTTGATTTTCCCCAATTCACTGTAATCAGATTCGTTATCGAACTGTCGGTGCTCCGTGAGGATAAAACCATCGATGGATATATTTTTGGCTTTAATCCATTGACAATAATTTTCGACTTTGGCCCTTCCATCGTCAGACTTGATCGAGTGTGCATGCATATCAAGAATCATCGCTCTAGGCGCTCAGCGTATTCCATATCCGTTCGACTTTTTCTCGTAGCTCGGCTTCTGAGCTGGAGTTATCGATGAGCCGATTGGCTTTCTCGGTTCGTTCTTCATTTGAAATTTGCGCGTCGATTCGAGCTTCTACTTGTGATCGTTCAGTGCCGTCTCGGTTTGATGCTCTTTCAATTGCGACTTCTCGATCCACGATCGTACTCCAGACTTCGTCGACAATATCTTCCCAGCCCGCTTCGAAAAGTACGGCTGCTTCTAACACAATGACCTGATCAGGCCTTTGAGTTTGAACTGTTTGAATTTCTTGAGTCGCCATTTTTTTGATGGCCGGCCAGACAATGTTTGTAAGTTTTTTTAAGGATTCAGGCCTGCCAAAAACCTTAGATCCCAACACTTTGCGATCGATTTCGCCGTCCGTTCCTACAGTGTCTTTGCCGAACGTGGAGACCACCAAATCGAATGCCTCGGACCCACTGACGTAGGCATTATGGCCTAACTTATCAGCGTCAATCACGTGGGCACCTAACTGCCCTAGTGTCTCGGCTACCGTAGATTTTCCGGAGGCGATCCCCCCTGTCAGACCAATAATCACAAGAACTACCTTAAGTGCTGCTAAGCTTGTTAATTTTTTTCTATTGTAACCCCACAGTCGCTAATAGGCGACCGGGTTATGGCTCCATAGCGTCTTCGAGCTCTTCATTTCCAGACTTATTGAACAGGTGCGCACAACCAACAAGCAATATCGTCATGATCACTTCTGCGACAATGAAATTCGTCGCGTAATCGGCTCCGTGTAACAACCAGGCAAGATTTCTAAAAAGAGCTGCGGAGCCCAAAATAACCGCCGCGGAAATCAGCCACTGAGCTTGTTTGAAGTAGGCTCCTAGGAAACAGAAAACACCGACGCTGAAGAAAAACGCTGTAAAATCACCGATCTGGGTACTTCGGCCGACGCCTTCAAGCAACGGCATGCCAAGACCTTGAGCTGCTTCTGCGGGATTGCTGATCCAGCTTATAGTTTGAAGCGTGATTACCACGCCAACGAGAGCGGATATTATTCTGGGCAACATAGAGGCTTCCTTAAATGAGGTTCTTGCAAATGTAACCAGAGTTTCTTTGCTTGTGCAATCTATGGGTCATCCTCTTGTTTTGAGCGATTGCGGTTTAGCGACATTTTCTATTAATTGTCTTATGTTGGACTATAATTTGAGGATCAATCGAGAGCTGTTTTGAGGAGTGGGATGTTAGAAGGAAAAAAAATGATCGTCACGGGCGGGGCCGGTGTGCTGGGCTCATCAGTTGCTTTGGTTGCAGAAGAACAGGGCGCAGAGGTAGTGTTGCTGGACGTGGCAGAAAAGCCAGAAACAATAACTTGCGAGTATTATCCGGTAGATTTGCTAGATCAACAGGAAGTCGAAATGTGTTTTGAGCAAATCGGCGATTTTGATTGCGTGGCTAACATTGCTGGTGGATTTAATATGGGTCCGACAGTTTGGGAGTCCACCGAAGAACTATGGGAATCAATGTTTTCGATTAATGTCACCACACTAAGAAGGGTCTTGTCTTGTGCTGTACCCAGGATGGTTGAGTCTGGGGGCGGCAATATTGTCAATGTGGGTGCTCTGGGCGCACTAAAGGCTTCGGGAAATATGGGAGCGTACTCTGCCGCGAAGTCAACAGTCATGAGACTCACGGAATCGTTGAGTGAAGAAGTGAAGAAACACGGAATTAATGTGAATGCGGTGCTTCCCAGTCTGATCGATACGCCACGTAATAGAGCTGACATGCCTGATGCCAATTTTTCTGAATGGGTCAATCCAGTAGACCTGGCAAAGGTGATCTGTTTTTTAGCTTCTGATGATTCTAAAGCGGTTCATGGCGCGCTCGTTCCTGTAGCTGGACTGGTTTAGGTGACCGATTAATCGGCACGGATAAGATGAAAAGGCCTTGAATTTAGAATGATAAAAATGGATTAAAAGTATATGGAAAATTCCAAGCTTAGGATCTTGTTGACAAGAAAGTGGCCTAAAAAAGTTGAGGAGTATCTCGGCGACCATTTCGATGTCCAACTGAACGAGCAAGATCTACCGATGACCGCGGTGGAATTGAGAGCAGCCCTGCAAGATTTTGATGTGTTGTGCCCTACAGTGACTGATCAATTGGGAGAGGAGGTGTTTGGTGTTTCACCAATTAGGACAAAATTGATTGCGAATTTTGGTGTGGGTTATAACCATATTGCTTTGGATTCTGCTGAACAGGCAGGTATTCAAATCACCAATACGCCAGGTGTTTTGACTGACGCCACGGCAGAAATTGCGATGATGTTAATTCTGATGAGCGCCAGAAGAGCAGGAGAAGGAGAACGTCATCTGCGAGCCGGTCAGTGGTCTGGTTGGCGCCCGACACATATGTTATCCACACAGGTGACTGGCAAGACGTTGGGTATCATCGGCATGGGTAGGATAGGGACACGATTGGCGCGACAGGCTCATCATGGGTTTGGAATGCGGATAATTTATAGCAATCGGTCTCGGGCAGCGGAATCGGTTGAAGTGGAGCTTGGTGCCGAGTATTGCTCGGTGGAAGAGGTTTTTGAGCGATCTGACTTTTTGAGTCTTAACTGCCCCGCGAATCAAGAAACAAAGCATTTAGCGAACGAACAGATGATGCGACGAATGAAGTCAAGTTCGCATTTGATTAATACTGCTCGAGGCGATGTGGTTGATGAGTCGGCGCTATCAGCAGCATTGTCGAATGGAGAGATCGCCGGGGCAGGTCTTGACGTATACGAAAACGAGCCTGAAGTAACTGGAACGCTGGCGAGCCTTGAGCGGGTGGTTCTTTTGCCTCATATGGGTAGTGGTACAGTTGAGACTAGAGAAGCAATGGGGTTTCGTGCGGTCGCCAATATAGAAGCTTTTGTAGAGCGTAGGGTGCTTCCTGATTTAGTAGTAGTTCACTAAGAGGTTAACGATGCAAATAGTGTCTTACATTAGACAAGACTGGGGGCTGCGACCGTGGTGGATGAACCTGATTTTTTATTTTTGTATCTACATGACATTGATCTATATGCCCTTTGATCTTTTTTACAAGCCCGTTGAAGCGGATGATGAGGTCTGGTTTGGTATTACGCTTCATGGCTGGTATGCGAAACTCACCGAGCCGTTGCATTGGCTGATTTATGGGTTAGGGGCTTACGGGTTTTGGAAGATGAAATCTTGGATGTGGCCTTGGGCGACAGTATATTTAGCGCAAATTGTGCTCGCGATGTTTGTTTGGAATCAACTTGATCCGAGAGGAGGTGGGGTCATCGCCGGCTTGATTTCAGCTGCCGTTTTTTGTTTACCTCTTGTGGCGATGGTGCTGGCCCGCCATAAATTCACGGAGTAAGACGCAGTTCGATGAAAGGAGCATCAGTAGCCGGGCTGTATCTGTTAATTTCGTTGTTGTTCGGATCTTTGCTGGCAGGAGTGCTATACGATTTTTTGTCGTATCCTTTTGACCGGCTCCTTACCAGAAGCGTGTTGCTGGTGATGGCAGTACTCCTGATACCGCTATCAAAAATGGTGTCACATGAGACCTTGGGGCTTGTTTCCGAAGGGACATTTCTTCGAGAGTTCATGCGCTCTTTTTGTATTGGGTTGATGATTTTGATGATTCCGGTTGGTGCGTTCTTGTTGATAGATCTGCGTTCTCTGAGTTTTATGCCAGATATAGAACCAGTATTTGTTCTCCCTTATCTCTTTCTGGGTTTTTTTGTTGCGGGTCTGATCGCCCTGTTTGAGGAAGTGTTGTTTAGAGGTTTTCTCTATGGAGCGCTCAAAAATCGTTATGGCCAGCTGTTTTCTATCGCTGTGTCGAGCGCCCTCTATAGCTGTGCCCATTTTCTTAAACCACTCGAGAGCGCTCAATATTCGCCCGGCTGGAGTACTGGTTTTACTTATTTGAGCGATGCATTTGGTAATGCTTTAGCGGTTGATCAACACTGGGATGCTCGGTTGTCTTTGATGCTTCTGGGTAGCTTTTTTTGTTTGGTGAGAAATCATCTGGGTTTATTTTGGTGTGTCGGGTTTCATGCGGCGTTTGTTTTTGGTATCACATTGACCAGAGAGCTGACGAGCGTCAATCTTGAAAGCGTTTTTTTGGTTTTAATTAGTTCGTATAACGAATTTATTGGCCACTTTGTTTCGATTTGGTTGGCCTTGCTAATTGGCTTCTTGTCATGGCGGAGCCGTATTAGTTTAGATTTATTGAAGCGTTTTAGAATGGGTTAAGAGGATCTATGGGTATCGAAATTAATGGTATAGCGCACATTATTGTGACGGTACAAGATTTAACGAAAGCGAGGGGTTTTTACCGTGGACTCACAGATGCTTTTGGCATGGAGTGTCTGGTTGATACGAACAAAATGTTCTACGCGGTAGGTGCTCGAACAGGTTTCGGCGCGAGACAGGGACATAAGGATTATGAATACGATCAGTATCATGCGGGTCTTCATCATATGTGTTTCAGAGCAAGAAATAGAAAATCGGTTGAAGAGGTGGCAAGACTGGTACCGACTCTAAAAGGTACGGTTGTTCACGGGCCTCAGGAGGATGAATGGGCGCCGAATTACTATTCGGTTTTATTCGAGGATCCCTGCGGAACGCGATTAGAAGTGAATTACGTCCCCGGAAAGGGTAATTTAGATGAAAGTATTGAGTTGCCGTTATCACAGGAAATTCAAACTAAATTGAGTACCGACTAGGGAGGATAAATGAATTTCGATATTCCACAGGAAATGCAATCTTATTTGGGGGAGCTGGACCAGTTTATTGAGCAGGAAATCAAGCCGTTAGAAAACGATAATGACAACATTCGTTTCTTCGATCATCGACGAGAAGATGCTCGCACCGACTGGGAAAGGGGCGGTCTGCCTAATGAAGAGTGGGAGCAACTTCTGCAAAAGGCAAAGCGCCTTGCGGATGCTGCTGGTCACTATCGCTATCCCTTCCCGAAGGAATATGGCGGCAAAGAGGGGACAAATCTCGGTATGGCGATTATCCGAGAACATTTGGCCGTCAAAGGGCTAGGTTTACATAATGATCTTCAAAATGAGCACTCGATAGTAGGTAATAATGTTGGCCTGTTACTCATGATTAACTACGGGACTGAGTCGCAGAAGGCAGAATGGATAGATGATCTTGCCGAAGGACGACGCGGCTTTGCCTTTGGTATTACTGAGCCCGACCACGGATCGGATGCAACGCACATGGAGACTCAAGCAGAAAGAGACGGCGATGAGTGGGTGATCAATGGATCAAAAACCTGGAATACCGGTATTCATAAAGCGAAGTATGATCTTATTTTTGCTCGGACCGCTGGCAAACAGGGAGACGGCGAAGGGATTACAGCTTTTTTGACTCCGACCGAGTCAGAAGGTTTTAAAGTTGAGGAGATGCTTTGGACTTTTAACATGCCCACAGATCACGGGCGAGTTTCGATGAAGGATGTGCGTGTGCCTAATGACGCGATTTTTGGTGGAGAGGGCAGGGGGTTGCAGGTGGTGCAACATTTTTTCAATGAAAATCGAATTCGACAGGCTGCTTCTAGTCTGGGTGCTGCGCAGTTTTGTATTAATGAGTCGGTGGAATACGCAAAAAATCGTGCTCCATTTGGGAAGCCCCTCGCCACAAATCAGGGTATCCAATTTCCTTTAGTAGAACTTCAGACACAGTGTGAAATGTTGAGGGCGCTAATACACAAAACAGCTTGGCAGATGGATGAGTATGGAGCTTTTTCAGTATCTGACAAAGTGTCGATGTGTAATTATTGGGCGAACCGCCTTTGTTGTGATTCTGCTGACCAGGCGATGCAAGTGCACGGTGGACTAGGCTATTCAAGGCACAAGCCCTTCGAACATATTTATCGGCATCATCGGCGTTATCGGATCACCGAGGGTTCCGAGGAAATTCAAAAGAGGCGGGTGGCAGGCTATATGTTTGGCTTTATGAGCCAGCGGGCGCCTAAAGGAGTCAGAGAAGACTAAGATAGAGATGTCGCCAATTCACGAGAAATTAGAGCCGGTCTTATCGAAGACCTTTTCCGGTTTTGAACGGCTATTGCAGGCTGAAAGGCTATCTGGTGGAGCTAGTCAGGAAACGTATCGACTTGAGATTATAGAGGACGGTAAGACAAAGGAACTCGCGATGAGACGCTCACCGGGTGGCGAGATCGTCGAACCGAGTCCTGGCCATCCCGGTCTTGCGGTCGAGGCGCAGCTGATGAGCACTGCACTGAGTGCGGGAGTTCCTGAGCCACAAGTGCACTATGTCCTCAGGCCAGAAGACGAGCTCGGAGACGGTTTTATCATGGAGTGGTTAGAAGGCATCACCCTGGGTGCGAAGGTGGTTCGAGATCCTGTTTTAGACAAGATCAGGCCTACGCTGGCTCGTCGCTGTGGTGAGGCGCTCGCTAGGATACATGCAATTGATCTTGAGACTTCAGGGTTGTCGAGTTGCCTGGACATGTTGGCACCGGACGAATATGTAGAACAAACCTGGCAGCGTTACCGCGATTTCGATACGGCGCAGCCGATGATCGATTACACCGGAAGGTGGTTGCTCGATAATCTGTCCGGAGATTTCCGGCCAAGTTTAGTGCACAACGATTTCCGCAATGGAAATATCATGTTTGATGAGAATGGAGTTGTTGCCGTACTTGATTGGGAAGTTGCTCATATTGGTGATCCGATGCGAGATCTAGGTTGGATTTGTACCAACTCATGGCGGTTCGGACGGTCTGATTTGCCCGTGGGTGGTTTCGGGTTATACCAGGATTTGTTTGAAGGCTACGAGAGTGTGTCTGGCGAGAAAGTGGACCCGGAGAGGGTTCGGTGGTGGGAGGTGTTTGGCTCTTTTTGGTGGGCGATAGGGTGTTTGGGTATGGCAGAGCATTATCGTTCCGGCCCCGATAAGACGGTCGAACGTCCTGCCATTGGTAGGAGAAGT
>CAZYHH010000004.1:0-1078 GCA_964647295.1 uncultured Pseudomonadales bacterium | reverse complement strand
CAATGTGTTGATCCCAGGCACCGTCGAATTGATTGGGCTTGATAATGGGTCGGACTCTAATGATATGCCGCGTGTTGAAGAATTATTGGTGAGTGTTAGAAATTTCCTGCGTGAAGAAGTGATGAGTGAAACTGCTGGGCGGCTCAATTTTTTGGCTAGGGTTGCCAGTAATTCCCTTGATATTGTGATCAGAGAGCAATCAATGGTTTCTAAGCTCAGGGACGAAGAGTATAAACGATTACGGACAATACTGGATTCTGAAGAAGAGATTGGCGCTCTGCGTTGGGCGTTAACTAATCGTTTGAGGGATGGTTCGGCTGCCTTGGATGATTCAAATTTAGAAGAATACCTTAGGTTTGTGGTAGTGAATCAGGTAGCTATTGATCAACCTAACTACAGCGGATATAAAACTGCTATCAGTTGATGGAAAAAATTCAGACCTTCAGTGAGAGTGGTGAGCCAATGACCCTGGAGGAACGAGGTGTCGTACACTCGAAAGGACTATGGCACCAGTCAGCCCAGGTTTACCTGTTCAATGAGCATGGTGATTTGTTGATTCAGCAGCGTTCAGATCAAAAAGATCTATATGCTGGTCTTTGGGATGATAGTGTGGGAGAACATATAAGGCCTCGCGAGTCTTTTAGGGACGGAGCTCTGAGAGGGCTATATGAAGAACTCCAGGTTGAGGGTATCGATATCCACGAATTTGGTGAGACGGACAGATCAGATTTTTCCTACGGAGAGCTAACTGATCGGGAGTTTAAACAAGCTTTTTTTGGTATGTTTCGGGGTAGGGTAAGACCCGACCCGATAGAGGTTCAGTCGATTTCCTGGGTTGGGAAGCGAGATTTTATCAGGTTGACTAATTATTCTAGGCAAGCATTTTGTCCTCCTTTTTTAATGGATGTTGTTAGGCTGGATTTGTTAAATCGCTGGGACAAGATTGTTGATTGGTTGATCGAAGTATAGAAGGAAGGTTATGGGAAAATTAGAGAATAAAGTTGCGTTGATTACTGGTGGGGTAAGTGGTCTGGGTCGAGCTTGCGCGCAGCGTTTTATGGAAGAGGGTGCGACCGTT
>CAZYHH010000003.1:0-30581 GCA_964647295.1 uncultured Pseudomonadales bacterium | reverse complement strand
CCTTGAGGAACCTTTTGGGGGGGCCTGCCAACTAGAGCGAGCGAATCGGATTCCCTTTGCGCGTCGACTCCCCAACCCGACAAAACCGCAATGTACTGCTTGCCGTCAACTTCAAACGACGAAGGCACTCCCGTAATCCCAGAATTCGTTCGTTGTTGCCACAACAAGCGGCCGTTCTTCGCATTAAATGCCCGAAAATATCGATCACTCGTTCCGCCTATAAACACAAGGTTCCCAGCTGTGGCTAGAACCGGCCCCCAATTTTGATTCTTAAACTGATAACTCCATACCTTTTGACGTTTATCGACGTGCCAGGCTTGCAGTTCGCCGATATATTCATCCGCCTCCTGAGTCAGCTCAAGTCTTGATTCTTCCCAATCCGTACCCATAAATTCTCTGCCTTCTCGATATTCAATTTCTTCGCCAATCATAAAAGCGCACACATTGTCATTAGCAGGCACAAAGAGCAGTCGAGTCTCAGGATTAAACGCTGCAGGTGGCCAATCTTTCCCGCCCCAATGAGAGGGGCAAAAATGGGCTCCTTGACCCGTTTTAGGTTTTTTTGATTCATCATAGGTAGGCCTGCCAGTGATGGGATCCAAAGACAGGAATACATCTTGTTTAACATATGCTTGGGCATCAACGAACTTAATGTCTCCCTTACCACGCTCCAGAAACCACAAATATCCGTTTCGGCCCGGATGGACTAGACCCTTTATCAGTTCACCTTTTCTCGAAAAATCGATCAGCAGTGGAGCGGAAACTTCATCCCAATCCCATGAATCATTCCAATGATATTGATGATGGCCACGTATATGGCCATTTTCCACGTCGACCGCGATAACCGATGTCGCATATAGATTGTCTCCGGCTCGAGTATCTCCCATCCAAGGCCCACCATTCCCAGTACCCCAGTAACTCAGGTTGGTCTCTTTGTCATAGGACCCTGTAATCCAAACTGGGACACCACCCGTTTTCCAGGAGTCTCCAAACCAAGTCTCACTTCCGGGTTCGCCAGGGGCAGGAATGGTATAGGTCTTCCATGCCTTCTCCCCTGTTTTCGCATCGAGCGCTTCGACAAACCCTCGAATGCCAAACTCACCTCCAGAGACTCCTACCATTACCTTGCCAGATGCCACCAGTGGCGACAGGGTCATGTAGTAACCCGATTCATAATTTTCAATGCGCGTTTCCCAGACCACGTCACCCGTTTTCGCATCGAGTGCGACTACATAACAATCGGCTGTAGCCATCAGCACCAGATCATCATAGAGAGCAACGCCTCGATTGGTCGGGTGCATCTGAACTTGGTCTTCTGGCAATTCCCTTACATAACGCCAAAGCAAATCACCAGTAACAGCATTAACCGCCATGACGTGGTTATGTGGAGTGGTAATAAATAGATAGCCATCGTTGACGATCGGCGGTGATTGATGCCCTTCTCTCATACCGGTTGATAAGGTCCAAAGCGGTTTGAGTTTTTTCACGTTTCGTGAATTGATTTCATCCAGTGGGCTAAACCCATGTGAATCATAGGTGCCCCGATACATGAGCCAGTTCTCAGGCTCTGGATTATTTAATCGATCATCCGTGATCACGCTGTAATCTGAAGCAAACAGAAAGCCGCTCACACTCAACAACACTACCAATAAAATACTCATCTAAAGCTCCAGTCTAAAAAGTCGGCGCAGGGCCCACCCGACGCGAAAATTTCCCTCTAACCCTAATCCCATCACCCACTATTTCTATTGGCAAAAAAGCGAGCGGTTTACTCGCAGGCCCATTAACAACCTTAGCCGCCTCAAGAACCGCAAACCTAGATCCGTGGCACGGACAAACCAATTCTGCGGTATCTGCTTTCCATCCGCTTACTTCACACCCCGTGTGTGTGCAGGCCGAAGATACCGCGACCAAATTTTCTGCAGAATACTTTTTTGTTTTCTCAGACATCAAACCAAAATCTAACCGAACCAGTGAAATCTGACTAAGCAAAGACCCATCTCGAACAAAACCTTCTGAATCTTTCGAAAAGGCATAAACCAATTCAAATTGGACATCTTTAGGATCAATAATTTCTCCCTTTCTTTCGCCAAAGGCGTAAACCAAAGAATCTCCGATCTTAGGCTTACTTTTTTTCGATTTAGCGGCATGAAGATAATCAGGCAATAAAAAAAACGAAGCAAACCAAGTGAAGAATGATCGGCGTTTCATTGAGTTAACATTCCATCTACCGCATCAACTGATTATTTCTGATCATCCTGTTTGATGAAATACGGGCCATCTCGTCTCAATGTTACCCTTTGAGACTGCCAGCAAATCGCCAAACTGCAACATAACGTGTTCGCTCTGCGTAGGCCGGTAAAAAACGTAATCATCGACCTGTAAATCCACATCCGAAGCGGTCGTTATTGGACTCTGATTGGTGCTCTGATAAATAGGCTTGCCAATCTCGCCGGGCGAAGCAATCTTTGCTTTCCAGTACCCACCATAAATATAGTAAAGACGCTCCATGTTCTTGGGAGGATCCAACAAATAAGGATTCCCCTCATAGCGCTTGAGCACTGGAGCAGCAATAAAACAGGCAGGCCTGTTTCCCGAAAGATGGTATGTATCAAAATCCGTAGGCATGACAACAGCTGAGCCTGCCGATAAATCGTTCATCGTATCGTCTTTTTCGTAAATCCTAAGCGTATGACTACCCGCACCATTGAAGGACATTTTCTCCGAATCAATTCCGGAAATTCTCAGCTGCTGCTTAAAACCTCGGTATATTCCGAGCACATCCTGCACCGACTGATCGCTGAGTGATGCCTTTTGGCCCGTTAACTGTGGCTCGTAACCCATGAGACCGGAAACGGATACAGCAGCTGCGGATTCTTGCATCTTAGCGATCGCTGACCCAATTTGTTTCGGGTCATCAAATCCTCCACGATTGAGGCCAACGTTAATCTCGAAATTAAATTTCATCGATACGCCTAACTCTTTAGCCAGACTCATGTACTGCTCAAGACGATCCTCGGAATCGATCAGCCACTGGACCTGATTTTCAGCATCATAGGAACTTCTAGGCAAACGAGCGTAAAAGGTCCTAACTGCATTGACTGGCAGAGGCTTACCCAATAACACGTCCGTCTCGGGCATTTTTTCTGCTACCTCATTCAAGAACGGCTGATGAAACACCATCAAGGAACTCGTCTTTGATCGGCTAGTGACATGCTGTAGTAACGCTAAAGACGGCAACGATTTGACGACGACTCGATAGTTTTTACTTGGTCCCACTGAAGCTGTAATTAAATCGATATTATGATTGATCGCATCTTTATCAACGATCATCACAGGTCGCCCCGGTCCATCTCTCTTTAACGACTCATTCAGTCTAGAAAAATATTCATTATGCGGTGCTTTTGCGGAGATACTCGGAGCCCAAAGCATTCCACCACTGCCAGCTGCCATGCCACTCGTTAAACCGAATAACAGCGAACGCCTTTTCATGTTTTCTTCCTTACTAACGGTCTCCCGGTAGAAATATTTTCCTAAGATGCTTGTTTAACAAACGTCCTTCAGGATCCAAAGACTCTCGAATTTCGGCAAAATCCCGAAAACGAGGATACAGCTCTTTAAGCTCTTTAAAACCTAACGAGTGGATCTTTCCCCAATGCGGCCTGCCTTCATATTTCCAAAATATTGGCTCTATCAGATCAAAGTACGGCCGGTAATCTTCGCCCGCAGTACGATGAATCGAGATCGCTGCATGGTCCTCGTCTCCTGAACTCATGCTCAACCATGTGTCGTCTCGCCGGACATATCGATACTCCAGCGGGAACACCACATCAATTTCTTTGTCGATAATGGTCTGCACAATCTCTCTAAGACAGGGCGCACCCGCATCTAGAGGCACTGAATATTCCATCTCGTTAAATCGGTTATTCCGAATATTACTCAAAATACGATATGAGACATCTATCGCCTGACTATCCCCAATCATCATAGCCATACCATCGACCAGCGGCTTTCTCAGCCCAGGCGGCACCTTTGACCAGCCAGACATGGCATTCGCAAATATTGCTGCCTCTTCCGCGGATGGTGGCGGATTGTTAATCGGTTCTTCTGTCTCATCGATCGCCAACGTAAGAGCATAATCAGAGTGAGTCAGAGGGAACATCTCGTAATGTCTATGTCGCTGTGCAGACTCATCAAAATGTTCCAGCACCTCTTCAATCGGTTCACAACCATTCACGGCCTTGAGTCGATAGGGCTTACGATTTTGTAACTTCATAGACGTAACAATGCCAAGAGCGCCAAGGCTGACACTGGCCGCGTTGAACAAGTCGATGTCCTTTGAAGCACTCACATCTACTGTCTCTCCCTTCATGGTGAGTAATCGTAATTCTTCGACAAAACCGGATAAGCAAGGAAATCGTATTCCGGTACCATGGGTAGCTGTCGCTGTAGCGCCGGCAAGTGTCTGGCGATCTATGTCGGGCAAATTAATCATTGCCTGTCCAACACGGTCCAGCAGCGGTCCAATATCTCCTAGCCGCGTTCCTGCCCCTAATATCGCCGTTTGACTCGACTGGTCATGATCAAGAAGTCCTTTAAGTTGATCGATAATAATCAAATCGCCATCGGTGGGTACAAGGGGGCTAAAAGAATGTCCAGAGCCAACCGGGCGAACTGACCCGCTCGTGCTTGACAAATAGTCGGCCAATTCAGATTCGCTGGCGGGCGAAAAACGCCTGGCAGGATGTGCAATCAAATTGCCTGACCAATTGCGCCAAGGAATAGTACGACCACTACCCGAAGAAGATAGCGGCTGCGCCAGACCGAAGAGCCCCACCAGCACCGAGCCAGCCAGAAGTTTTCTTCTAGTAATACCGTTCATCTAAGATCACCGATCATAAAATCGATCATTGCCAAGAAATCTGTCTCCTCACAGGCCATGCAATAGCCCAGCGGAGGCATATTCTCTAGACCCTCGACCGTACTTTGCAAAAATTGATCGTCGCTTTTGCTCAATCGGCTATTCCAGTCGGCTTGGTTTTGTATTCTAGGCGCGCCACCATTTCCATCAATGTGACATAACGCACAGCTTGTTTGCCATTTCGCTAAGATTCTTGGATCCAGGTCACCCTTTGAATGGATAGTCTCTTCAACCACCTTAGACAGCAAAGTCGGTTCATCAGCCTTTTCATCCTGATCACAACCCATCACCCCAAATAAACACATCAAGATCATTATCTTGCGTAACACCACATTACTCCTACATGATCAATCCGATCATAAACCGCATCGATAGATCTAACCACCTTAAAACCAGAGCCGGAACCCGCTGCCAGCATCCTTTCAATAAATAACAACCGATCCTAGTAAAAGCGTGTTTGTCATCTGTTGTTCATGTGGATTCGGTACATTAAAAAGGCTAAAAAAATAACAACAATAAAGGTATGGAATGTTGGCCATATATTCGAATATCGTCATATTTGATTTCGCCTAAAACCCTTCTACAAAACTTAATTTCTCATCTTTCCTGGGCAACAAAAAAAGATTTACAATCTTAAATCAAAAATATTAAGCCATAATCGTAATTCTTATTTAAACAAAAAAGTCTAACCAAAGACTAATAGTGAGCAACAAGACATGAATACAACCCCAGAGACACCAGAGCTCGATCACTCAGTCACCCTGCCAATCCCCTACATGCAGAGGCTACGAGACTATTATTTAGCATTGGGCTATGGGAATCCCTATCAATGGGCTTATCATAAAGATGTACCTTTTACACCTTTAAAGAAACCTCTCGACCAATCGAAAATCGGATTAATCACTACCTCCGGGCCTTATAAAGAGGGCGCCGGGGAACAGGGTCCCAGAGCCCCGTACAACGCTGCCGCAAAGTTTTATAAGGTGTACGCTAGGGATAGCGCATCCTTAGATTTCTTGGGTATTTCACACCTAGGGTACGATCGGAAATACACGACTGCAGAAGATATTAATTCGTTTTTTCCGCTTAACGCACTGGTAAAAGCCCAAGAACTTGGGCGGATCAGAGAAATTTCAAATAGATATTATGGAGCCCCCACGAATCGAAGCCAGGCAACAACCGTAAGCCAAGATTGTGCAGACCTGACCCGTCTTGTACAAGAAGACGAAGTAGATGTGGTGCTCTTGGTCCCCAACTGACCCGTGTGCCACCAGACCGTGAGTCTGATCGCTCGACACATAGAAAATAAAGGAATCCCCACCGTAATTGCTGGCTCAGCTAAAGACATTGTCGAGCATTGCGGAGTCCCGAGATTCTTGTTCACCGACTTTCCATTGGGAAATTCAGCCGGCAAGCCCAATGACCTCGAATCTCAAGACAACACCTTAGAGCTGGCGCTACAGATGTTGGAAAGTGCCCGCGCACCGCGTACGACCACCCAATCACCTCAGATCTGGTCGTCCAGCCATGAATGGAAACTCGATTTTCAAAATGTCGAAAGAATACCCACGGACGACCTTAAAAAGAGACGACAAGAATTTGATAAAATCAAATCGATCGGACAACAAGTACGCGACCACACAGTCTGATTAACAAAGCCTTAAGAAAATTTGACAGCATATCGCTTTACAGCATGCTTGAACGTTCAGGAAAGCGGAGAATTTGATTGTCCCTAATTGAAGCAATCATCCTAGGGACCATACAAGGACTGACCGAATTCCTGCCAGTCAGCAGCAGCGGTCACCTGGAACTGGGGAAATTTCTTTTGGGAGATGAAAGTATTCCCAGGGAAAGTATGCTCTTTACCGTTGTACTGCATTGTGCGACCGCTCTGAGTACGCTAATCGTGTTTCGTAAAGAAGTCCTAGCAATTATTCTCGGACTATTCGAAATGAAAAATAACGAGTCATTTCAATTTTCCATAAAAATCCTGATCAGCATGATACCTGCGGCCTTCATCGGCTATTTTTATACAGAGGAACTTGAACTTTTGTTTAACCAACAAATCTTGCTGGTCGGGCTGATGTTATTCGTCACCGGCTTACTTTTATTTATAGCAGATCGATCGCGTGATACCGATAAGGACATCACTCTAACTCACGCTGTGATTATTGGTCTGGCTCAAGCATTGGCCATTCTTCCTGGGGTTTCGCGTTCGGGCGCAACTATATCCAGCGCAGTCGTGCTAGGCATCGACCGGACCAAAGCCGCAAGCTTTTCTTTTCTCATGGTGATTCCCTTAATACTTGGAAAGATGGCAAAAGATCTTCTAGACGGTCATCTACAGTTTTCAGGTGACCACCTCAACATAATGATCGCAGGCTTTGTCGCCGCTTTTCTTACAGGGATAGTTGCCTGTCGCTGGATGATCGAGTTAGTTCGCAACGCTCAACTAATCTACTTCTCTTATTATTGTTTCCTGGTAGGCTCAATTGCCATTTTGGCTGACCTTTACAACTAACATAAACGACAGTGGTCCCACCCAGGAAAAACTCCAGCACCTTACCTTAATTAATCGCGATCTCAGCAATATTTTGCAGGTGTTCCGTAGGATCTGCGGCGCCCATCAACGGCACAACAACACGACCCACCCCAACCGAAGCCAACTCTTCCAAAAATTCCCGGCCACCCTGGCCTGGCCACATACACGTAATTTCAATTTCGTCCATGTTACGGCCGATTTGGTCACACGCTCTTTGTAATTCTTTCAGATGTCCCTTCAGTTCTTCTGGGTCGCCCGTCGGGGCAAACCAACCATTACCTAGTTTAGCGGTTCGCTCAAAAATCTTACCCTTTACACCACCCATAACAACCGGGAAAGGATTCTGAATCGGCAGGGGATAACTCTTAAAGCCGTGCCACGAAATAAACTCACTCTTGTGCTCAACCACTTCCTTTGACCAAATCTTACGCATACCCTCCACATAATCATCAAACCGGGCACCTCTGCGTTCGTAAGGTACCCCAAGCGCTTCAAATTCTTCTTTCAACCAGCCGATTCCTACGCCCAACATAAAGCGACCATTTGAGACAAAATCCAAGCTTGCTGCCTGTTTAGCCATGTATAAAGGATTCACCTGAGATAAAATATTCACTCCCGTACCGAGTCTGATTTCTTTAGTAACGGCCGCCACGGCGGTTAGGGCGATCATAGGATCCACAAAATTAGTTTCAGGTGGCATACCCATCTTCCCAGACTCGTTATACGGATACTTGGAGTCGTAATCGACTGGTACAATTACATGCTCAAACGTCCACACCGATTCATAATTTAGCGATTCGGCTAGTTGCGAGAGGCCTATTATCTGGTCAACATTATCGACCCCAATATTAACCGGAATGATCCCTACTTTCATTTGCGCTCCCTATGTAAAGCTTCAATAAATTATCTCTCGAAACATTATCGATATATGACAATAAAAACACTCTTTTAATTCAAAATTCACCGAAATAAAGCCAAAAGAATTTTCAAAAAAACAAGCGGCCCGGCAAGAAAGCGCTGATAGAATCCAAAGAGCACAAATGTCACTTAAAACGGATTTCAATGAAGATATTCAAATGGGCCGTACTCACTCTAATGATGTTAGTCATCGCTGCCATCCCGATTCTTTTTGAAGAAGATCTGCCTAAAGAAATAGTAGATAACAGATATTCCAATTCTTCTTCTCAATTCTTAACCACAGATAAAGGCGCACGAATCCACTTTCGAGACGAAGGCGTTGCTTCTTCCACCGCCATCGTCCTAATCCATGGGGCAATGGCTTCTCTTCACACCTGGGAGCCCTGGGTCAAAATTTTGGGCACAAAATATCGTCTGGTCACCCTAGACCTTCCCTCGCACGGACTCACCGGGAAAGTCCCAGAGGATGCATTCGGTCCAAACAGCTTTAGCGAAACGATCGACGCAGTGGTCAATAAGCTGAACATCGACAGCTTTGTGCTTGGCGGAAACTCAATGGGTGGGGGCGCCACCTGGCGATATGCCTTAGACAATCCAGACCGAGTACAAGCGATGATACTTGTCGATTCAGTGGGGCTCCCATCTTGGAGAAATGAAAACCGTCCACCTTCGGAGGACTCATCTGGCAACACTCCTGTCGGTTTCTATCTACTGGGTCAATCCTGGTTCAGGTCAATCGCCCGTTATCTGGATCCAGGGCCATTAATCGAACAAGGGTTAATGGCGGCCTATAATCAATCTCCCGTCGTCAACGAAGTCCTAATTGCTCGGTACTACGATTTGATCATGAGAGAAGGAACAAGGGGTGCGATATTACAACGCGGTCGATCGGGCCGTTCTCAAAACGGGATTGAACCTGATTTAAGTAAATTATCCCAACCCACTTTAATCATGTGGGGCGCAAAAGACTCTCTCGTGCCAGTCTCTGTAGCCAGACTATTTGAACAAGCCTTACCCAATACCAATACCATCATTTATCCTGATCTAGGGCACATACCGATGGAAGAGGATCCAGCGCGATCAGGCGCCGATGTCATGGAATTCTTGGATAACCTATAACATCATCAAATGGAAAAATATTTTTGTTATCCGCCGACAGTTTGGAGTTTTCGTTGAACACAAAAACAGCTTTAGCCTCTCTGACACCAGTCTTGGTAATGGCCATAGTACTCACCTCGTGCGGTGGAGGTTCAGGCGGAAACGCACCTCCCAACCAACCCACAGCATCCAACGTGAATACCCAAACAAGCGATACAGCTGCAGCTAATAATAACGCCACGGAGACAACTCCAGCCTGCCAGGAATACGAATCGGAAAACGCGGTGACGGAAACTCAAACCCAGACCCCAGCGAACCTGAAACGCTGCACCCTTAAACACGGTGGCCTAGATCGAGTATTCTATCTTTACATTCCAGGATCCTACAATTCATCTACGGACAACCTGCCACTATTATTTAGCCTTCACGGCTACACAAGTAACGCACTCACAAATCTCAATTACACAGGTTTTGAATCGCTCGCCGGCGAGGAAAATTTCATCGTCGTCTATCCTCAGGGATCAATCCTACAGTCGACTGGATCTACCCACTGGAATGTTGGCGGATGGACAAACAGCAGTACGACCAATGATGTGGATTTTATTGAGACCATGATCGATTACTTAACAATGGAATTTCGCATAGATCCGGATCGGATTTATTCCACCGGAATGTCTAACGGAGGATTCATGAGCTATCGTCTTGCCTGTGAATTAGGCAACAAAGTTTCGGCTATCGCTTCAGTGACCGGCTCGATGACACCCGAAACTTTTTCCTCTTGTGATCCAGGTCACCCAACGCCAGTCATGCAAATCCATGGCGCGCTGGACAGCACAGTTCCCTTCGCAGGCAATAGTGGGATGAAGCCAATACAAGAAGTTATGACATATTGGAGCGAAAGTAATCGATGTGATACCTCTATCATCAGCTCTCCAATAGCAGATCTAACCGCTGATGGTTCGGCAGGAACAAAGACCCAATATGTAAATTGTCAAAACGATGTCGAGGTCGCGCTCTACCTGCTCGATAGTATGGGCCATGAATGGCCTCTGTCAGGAGCTCACGACATAGACGCCCCCAGCACGATCTGGCAATTTCTCTCTCGATATAACCGCTATGGTTTAATTCAGTGACCAAAGGACTTCATTTAATAACTTACAACCACATTTACGCTGTCTTTAATCAATTTTGCTATCGGACCGATGTTACGACTTAAGAACATTAAGCTAGGAGCCGATTCTCAGGTTTGTGATCTTGATTTCAAATCTGGGACCACAACGGTAATTTTAGGACGGAATGACTCTGGTAAAACTAACCTACTAAGGTTTATCGCGGGCCTCTCCACCGAAATCAAAGGACAGCTGTTATTGGATGGCAAAGATATCACCGCAACCAAACCTCAACAGCGACCGATAGCCTTAGTTGTGCAAAATTTCGTAAATTACCCAAATTGGTCAGTGGAGGAGAATATTGTTTCGCCCCTAGTGAGCAAAGGAATTGCAAAAATCGAGCGGAAGGAACGGGCTTGTCAATTGGCAAACATTCTAGGATTAGAAGGCCTTCTCAATAGAATGCCAAACGAATTAAGTGGAGGCCAACAACAACGGCTCGCGATCGCCAGGGCACTAGCACAAGACGCACGCGTTCTCCTGTTAGATGAGCCCTTCGTGAATCTAGACTACAAGCTGAGAGAGGCGATCACCCTCGAACTCCGCAATCTTTTTAATACAAAAGACACGACAGTGATTTATGCTACTTCCAATCCACGAGACGCATTCGCTATGGGCGAAGAAGTTCTATTACTGCACAACCAAACTAAACTGCAGAGCGGCTCTTTATTGGACGTTTACCAGTCTCCCAAAACCATCGAAGCCGCAGATCTGATGAGTGATCCAAGAGTCAACATCGTCACCCTCGATGGCAGGAATACAGAAACAGCGACCCGGTCAGCTGTCAGGCCTGAACATGTATACCTAGCACACGAAACTTTTTCTAGTGAAGCCGATCGCTTCGAGTTCAAGATAAGCGGATTGGAGACCAACGGAGATGAAACAATATTTCACGGCACCGTTGGGGGTTCAGATTGGGTCATCCGTCGACCAGGCCTAATAGAATCTGCAACCGGCGACACCATTAACGTGTTTATTCACAAGCCTGACCTAATTCATCTCCCTCCAAATCAAAAATGACCTCCATTCATATTGAAGAACTCCAATTTCAATATCCAGGAGGCAATGATCCGGCACTAAACTCGACCTCGTTCGAAATCAAAAATGGAGAGGCCTTTGCCATACTCGGCGCATCCGGGGCAGGCAAGACAACCCTATTAAACCTGCTATCCGGCTTGTTGGAGCCCGCATCGGGCTTGATTAAATTCAATGATGTGCCGGTGAATTCTCTATCGAGTCGTGATCGAAACCTAGCGCAAGTATTCCAATTTCCCATCCTGTACGAGGCCCTATCCGTACAAGAAAATCTAGAGTTTCCGCTCAAGGCACGCAAATTTGATTCAGTTTTTATTAACAGACGGACTAAAACCATCCTTGATCATTTGGAAATAGGAGAACTACGAAACCGTCGAATCCGGGAACTTTCGTTATTTCAAAAACAGTTGGTGTCGATCGGGAAATCATTAGTCAGACCCGACATCTCTGTGGTACTTCTCGATGAGCCACTCACCGCTGTCGAGCCTAGAATGAAATGGAAATTACGCAACACCCTGCGTCAAATCCAAAAAGAACAGCAGCTCACGATGATCTATGTCACGCACGATCAGACCGAAGCGTTGACCTTCGCCGATCGCGTTGCAGTGATGGATCAAGGCAACATAATGCAGATCGACACGCCAGACACAATTTATCGACTACCTGACTTTAAATTTGTCGGTACCTTTATTGGCAGTCCTGGAATGAATTTTGTAACTGCTGAATCCATTCTTTCAACAACTCCCATTCCAGAAGGAACCCAGGAGATAGGATTTCGACCGGAATGGGCCACTCTAAGCTCCGATCTGAAAGCAGATTTTTCAGGACGAATTAAAACGACCTACCTAACTGGCACGACATTGGGAACACCAAGTGGAATCACCTGGGTCTCGACGCATTCCGGAGAAATTGCCGTTAAAGGAGCCTTGAACCACAAGCCAAAAGAACAAGTGGGAATCAATCTCAAACAATTCTTGGCTTTCAGAGAACAAAAAAGACTCACGGAACTCGGCAGTGTTTAAGATCAAAGATAATAGGGCTTGGATGGGAGTACTCCCCGTTGTATTGATCGTTTCCTTTAGCGGGGTGGTCCCATTGATGGCCGTCGTCAATTACTCGGTACAAGACATACTAGACTTTAATACTCGATTTTTCGTCGGGTTTCAGTGGTACCAAGAGACGCTTCAAGATCCTCGTTTTGTCGAGGCTTTTTTACGACAGATCGCCTTCAGCCTTAGCGTTTTGTCAGTTGAAATACCTCTGGGCATCCTCATAGCCAGAGGGATGCCACGATCAGGATGGTTGGCTTCTTTGTTACTAGTACTACTTGCGATTCCTTTACTCATTCCTTGGAACGTGGTGGGTACAATCTGGCAACTTTTCGCTCGATCCGACATTGGGTTACTCGGAGTCACTCTCAATCAACTCGGTATTTCGTACAATTACACAGCAAACCCAGTAGATGCGTGGCTAACCGTGCTAGCGATGGATATCTGGCATTGGACGTCGCTGGTTGCCCTACTCGCTTTTGCTGGCCTATCCTCGGTACCCGCCGCCTACTACCAAGCTGCGGAACTCGATGGCGCTAGCACCTGGCAGGTCTTTCGTTACATTCAACTCCCCAGGCTACGAAACGTGTTAATCATTGCCGTACTCCTTCGACTCATTGACAGCTTTATGATTTATACGGAGCCTTTTGTTCTTACTGGAGGCGGACCGGGCAACACGACCACCTTTTTGAGCCAGTACTTAGCCACTATGGCAGTTGGTCAGTTCGACCTCGGTCCAGCAGCCGCCTTCTCCGTTATCTACTTTTTGTTTACCTTACTTTTTTGCTGGATTTTTTATAGCAGTGTCACGGCGAATCATGACTAAAGGATCAATAAGAAAAGGGACTCCAAGTCAGTACGTGTTAGCACTTTATTGCCTATATCTTCTGATTCCCATCTACTGGCTATTTACCCTGGCTTTGCAGTCTAACAGCGATATTGTGGAAGGGTTTTCTATCATCCCAAAGAATCTAACCATCGATAACTTTGTCGAAATTTGGACCAATCCGGTTTGGTATCAAGGATTTCTCAATTCTCTAACCTATGTCCTCATCAATACAATTATCTCTGTGAGCATGGCAATTCCTGCCGCCTATACCTTCTCCCGTTATCAGTTTCTTGGCGATAGACAGCTGTTTTTTTGGTTATTGACTAATCGCATGGCGCCGCCCGCGGTTTTTTTACTGCCATTCTTTCAGCTCTACTCAGCAATCGGATTATTCGATACCCCTTTAGCAGTCGCTCTAGCACACTGCCTGTTCACAATTCCTCTTGCTGTCTGGATACTGGAGGGGTTCATGTCCAGTGTATCAACAGAGCTCGACGAGATGGCAAGAGTTGACGGCCATAGCTTTATATTTTTCTTTTTTAGAATCTTCCTTCCTGTTAATCGAAGTGCCATCGGCGTCACTATCTTCTTTTGTTTTATGTTTAGCTGGGTTGAGTTACTTCTAGCCAGAACGCTTACAGCGACCAATGCTAAGCCCATTGTTGTGACGATGACTCGAACCATCAGCGCATCCGGAATAGATTGGGGAGTACTGGCGGCGGCAGGTGTGGTCACCATCATTCCAGGCATCATCGTCATTTGGTTCGTCAGAAAACACCTAGCCCAAGGATTCACATTAGGACGCGTCTCTTGAACTGGATGGCATGGACCTTACCCACTGCAATGTTTTTCATCGCGATCGCTGTCGGATTAACGGTGTTTACCGTAATCGAAATTATTAGGCCAACAACAAAAAGAAAAACCGGGATTTTGCCGATAAGCACGACCAGGGGCGATCGCTTTTTTATCAGCCTCCTAGGATCGGCTTTTATACATCTCGTTTTTCTGGGACTGGCGCCTTCTTTGATCGCTATTGGATCAATCGCCTCAATCGCATGGGCTCTAATAGTGCTACGCTGGGGCTGAATCTCTATAATAAATTTGTTGCAGAACAAACCTCACTAGGGGCAGTAGATGAAAAAGATGTTATTAATGACGATCGGCTTGATTCTGATCGCCTGTACTGACGGAGACACCGCTCTCGATACTTCTATCGATTTTACAGCTAATGCGGAACAACTAGTTCTTAGCGAATTTCAACCGTCCACTCTCAGCCAGGAAGAACAGATTGCAGAAATGGCCTGGTTTACCAATGCAGCCGACCCTTATCGAGGGATGACTATTAATGTTGTGTCCGAAACACTGACCACTCATGAATACGAAAGCGAGGTGTTGACCAAAGCCTTTTTCGACATTACAGGCATCAAAGTAAACCACGATCTTATCCAAGAAGGCGACGTGATCGAAAAACTACAAACTCAAATGCAAACTGGCCAAAACGTATACGATGCCTATGTAAATGACTCTGATCTAATTGGAACACACTCTAGATACGGATATGTCATTGCCCTGAGTGATTTTATGTCGGGCGAAGGTAAGTCCGTCACACTTCCTACTCTAGACCTGGATGATTTCATCGGCATTAGCTTTACAACCGGCCCAAACGGCAAAATCTATCAATTGCCAGATCAACAGTTTATACTGGTTTCGTTATGACTGGTTTACCGATCCAGAACTTAAAAACCAATTCCAAGAAAGCTATGGATATCCTCTGGGCGTCCCGATCAATTGGTCGGCATATCAAGATATTGCGGAGTTTTTCACGCGTCAGGTCAAGGAAATTGATGGCAAAAAAGTTTACGGTCATATGGACTACGGGAAGAAGGATCCCTCTCTAGGATGGCGCTTTACAGACGCATGGCTCTCAATGGCAGGTGCGGGTGATTCAGGGATTCCAAATGGCTTACCGGTCGATGAATGGGGAATACGTGTGCAGGGTTGTCGTCCAGTTGGCTCGTCGGTCAGTCGTGGAGGCGCGGCTAACGGCCCGGCCGCCGTATACGCTCTACAAAGGTACATCGACTGGCTGAAAGCGTATGCGCCTGCAGAGGCATCCGGCATGACCTTCTCAGAGGCTGGGCCAGTGCCGGCGCAAGGCCAGATTGCCCAACAGATCTTCTGGTATACCACTTTTACGGCAGACATGATCAAGACAGGGCTTCCTGTCGTAAAAGAAGATGGGACTCCAAAATGGCGGATGGCGCCCTCTCCACATGGGCCCTACTGGTCCGAAGGCATGAAGTTAGGATATCAAGATACTGGTGCCTGGACCCTGTTAAAAAGCACTCCACTGGAACGCCGAAAAGCGGCCTGGCTTTACGCCCAATTTGTTGTATCGAAGACTGTTTCCCTGAAAAAAACTCTGGTTGGGCTGACTCCGATTCGGGACTCTGACATTCAATCCCAAGCAATGAGTGAGATGGCGCCAAAGCTAGGTGGGCTCGTCGAATTTTATCGCAGCCCAGCCCGAACGGCCTGGACACCTACAGGGACCAACGTCCCCGACTATCCCAAGCTGGCTCAGCTTTGGTGGGCCAATGTCGCTAATGCCGTGAGCGGTGAAAAAACACCACAAGAAGCGATGGATGAATTAGCTAAACAGCAAGACAAGGTACTCGAAAGGCTGGCAACGCATGGAATTCAGGGTGAATGTGGACCAAGACTCAACGAAGCCGTAGAGCCTGATTACTGGCTCAACAGGCCCGGCTCTCCAAAACCCAAATTGACAAACGAAAAACCACCCGGACAAACGGTGGCTTATGATGAATTGATAAAATCCTGGCAGAGCCAATAACAGCTATGGCTGGTTAAATAAACTAATTAAGATTCAATTGAGGGTCTCACCATCTCCAGGATTCTAAAATATCTACTGATCAACTTCGTGCTTTTCTATCAGCGAGCGACAACACGATTCCAACGGAAGATTGGTAACCAATTCGCAAGTATGAATTCGTCTGGAATTTCTCTCAGCTTCAGTGACCAAGGAACTGGACCCATCGTCATTTTGATCCACGGCATTACCGAAAACGCCTCAGCGTTTTACCCGCTAATCAAACTTCTCAGACCACGCTTTAGGGTGATAGCGCTTGATTGCCGTGGGCATGGAGACAGCGACAAACCTAAGGACCCGAGCGCTTACGGAAGCAACATGGTCGAAGATGTACGTAATCTATTATTACATCTCGACATCGATCAAGCATCCATATTAGGGACTTCTATGGGCGCAGAAATCGCTCTGCGCTTCACCACGGAATATCCAGATTGCGTGACTAAGCTCGCGGTTATCGGCTCAGGATGGTCAGGAGATAAAGAATCCAACAACTACACAAATGTGGGTCAAACTCTAAAACAACACCACAGCTTCGGGCCCTGGATTAAAGAAACTGGAGGCATGGGCTATTTTTCGCCCGACTCGATAGGAATTGCGACCGCGGATTCCTTGCTCAAAGGCCAAGATATTGAAGCACTTTCTTCTGTGTTTCTAGGAATGCCAGAAATCATCCGCCTCTCGGAACAAGATATCAGTGATATCTCGATGCCCGTATTGGCGATCTGTGGCGAGCTCGATGAAGAGAGGCCATGCCTAGAAAAAATGAGGGGTAAGGTCCGCAACCTCTCCCTGAATATAATACCTAACAAAGGTCACATGGACGTGGGAGAAGACCCCAATTATTACACCCTGATTGACCAGTTCTTATCGAAACCATGAGAATCACTGATCCAAATCTCAGGTTCCCAATTAGCTAAAACGGCAGCCTACTTACATTCTGATGATATTCAGGAGATCTTCGGATATTCTTTGAAGAGTGCTGGTAGGCACGGGCGAATTCGAATCGCCGACCTCTTGCATGTCAAGCAAGCGCTCTAACCAACTGAGCTACGCGCCTATAACACAATCCATTCAGGCAATTGTAGCGAACTTAGCAAGCTAGGACACCGAATAAAATTATATCCAAAGCTAAATTTACTCTACGAAAGCTCGTTCAAAAACATAGTCTCCCGCAGCGCCTCGGCCAGCGGAAACACGAAACCCTTTCGAGTCTAATAGATTCCTCACGTCTTTCAGCATACTCTGACTGCCACATAACATGACCCGGTCATGGGTCGCATTTAGATCAAGCACCTTGCTCTCGATAAGCTCTGTGATCCGTCCCTGCAGGCGAAAGGACTCTCGAGTAACAGTCGGCACATACTCAAACTTCTCTTTCACTCGATCACCCACGTACTCGTTATTTATTAGCTCTTTTGATAAGTAATCAAAATAGGCAAGATCCTCCACTTTTCTGACACAGTGGATCAACTTAACTAGTTCAAACCGTTCATAAACATTGGGGTCTTTCACAATACTCAAAAACGGTGCAAGACCAGTGCCCGTTGCCAGTAAATTTAGACTCCTACCGGGATTGAGATCATCTATAACGAGCGTTCCTACTGGCTTTTGGCTCATCAAGATGGTATCTCCCACCTTTAAATGTTGGAGTTTTGAGGTTAACGGACCATCAGGCACTTTAATCGAAAGGAATTCCAAATAATCATCGTAATTAGCGCTTGCCATCGAGTAAGCTCGCACAAGGGGCTTACCGTCGACCTCTAACCCCAGCATCACAAAATGACCGTTCTCGAATTTAAACGAATTATTCCGCGTGGAACGAAAGGAAAAAAGGTGCTCGTTCCAGTGAGTCACACTCTCGACTTGTTCTTTAACAAAAGCAGCCATTTTATAATTTCTTAACCGAAGAATTACTAACCAAAATACTTCTCTATCAGTAATAGCAACATGAAAAATAAACTAGGCGACGCATTCAAAACACACCGCCCTCTAAGTAATTTCCCTCAATTTTTATCAATCGTCTTTTGCAGATTCAAGAATAAGATGGATTACGCCAGCAATTCTTGCTCTCTGAGCTCTTGAAGCTGATCTCTTACTCTCGCCGCTTCTTCGAACTCAAGATCCTGGGCATGTTTTAACATTTTTTTCTCAAGTTCCATCACTAATTTACCCATTTCCTTTGGATCCTTGGGAACCAACACAAAATCATTCTTGGCGCTTTTCTTTCCAGAGACCTTTCTTTTTACCATTTCCTGAGAACGAGCACCTTCCATAATATCAGCAACATTTTTAGAAACCGTCTTGGGACTGATCTTGTGTTCTTTGTTATGTGCTTCCTGCTTATCTCTTCGTCGCGTTGTCTCATCAATAGCCCTTTGCATGGAATTGGTCATTTTATCCGCATACAAAATAGCTCGGCCATTGATATTCCTAGCAGCTCTTCCGATTGTTTGTATGAGAGAGCCTTCTGATCGAAGGAACCCCTCTTTATCCGCATCTAAGATCGCCACCAAGCTGACCTCCGGCATATCTAGGCCTTCACGCAGCAGGTTGATTCCCACCAAAACATCAAATTCCCCTAGCCTTAAATCTCGAATAATCTCCATTCGCTCAACGGTATCGATATCCGAGTGCAGGTAACGCACCCTCGCGCCGTGTTCATCAAGATAATCGGTCAAATCCTCTGCCATGCGTTTGGTCAAAGTTGTTACCAAAACTCTTTCTTTTCGCTCAACAACCTCTTTAATCTGATCAAGCAAATCGTCAACCTGAGAGGATGCCGGCCGTATATCGACTCTAGGATCGACCAAGCCAGTAGGCCGCACGACCTGTTCAACCGTCTGCCCAGACATTTTCTTATCATAGGGGCCTGGCGTAGCAGAAACTAAAATCATTTGAGGCGCTAGAACCTCCCATTCATCAAACCGTAACGGTCGGTTGTCCAAAGCTGAGGGCAAACGAAAACCATATTCCACCAATGTCTCTTTACGAGAACGGTCACCTTTATACATCGCGCCAATTTGAGGAACCGTCACATGTGATTCATCAAGAATCAGCAATGCATCCTTGGGCAAGTAATCAAACAATGTCGGTGGTGGCTCTCCTTCCTCTCGACCAGAAAGGTATCTTGAATAATTCTCAATACCCGAGCAGTACCCCAATTCTTGAATCATTTCCAAATCAAATTGAGTTCTTTGTTCGAGTCTTTGCGCTTCAACTAGCTTGTTTGCTTTGGTTAATACCTTCAGTCGATCCTGCAGCTCTATTTTAATATCATCGATCACGCTCAATAAACGATCTCGTGGTGTGACGTAGTGCGACTTTGGAAAAACTGTGTATCTAGGCAAGCGCTTAAACAGTTCTCCGGTAAGTGGATCGAAGGTGGATAAAGCTTCAATTTCGTCATCAAAGAGCTCAATGCGAAGCGCTTCCTTTTCCGATTCAGCGGGGAAAACATCGATCACATCACCTCGAACCCGATAAGAACCTCTCTGAAAAACCATATCATTACGCGCATATTGAAGCTCCGCCAATCGCCCGATTATCTGCCTTTGGTCAAACTTATCCCCTCGATCAAGATGCAGAACCATACGCAAATAAGACTGTGGATCTCCCAGGCCGTATATCGCTGATACCGACGCGACAATAATCGCATCTCTTCTCTGGAGTAAGGCTTTGGTGGCGGAGAGTCTCATTTGCTCTATGTGAGCATTAACAGAAGAGTCTTTTTCGATGTACGTATCCGATGCCGGCACATACGCTTCAGGCTGATAATAATCGTAATAACTCACAAAATATTCCACGGCGTTATTTGGGAAAAATTCTCGGAATTCCCCATACAACTGTGCCGCAAGCGTTTTATTGGGTGCCATCACGATGGCAGGCCGTTGTACATCTCTGATGACATTTGCCACTGAAAAAGTTTTACCAGAGCCCGTCACGCCCAGTAAGCTCTGGTGTGTTAGTCCATTTTGTAGTCCATCGCCTAAATCTTTGATCGCCCGCGGCTGGTCACCTGCTGGCTCGAAATGAGAGACTACTTTAAATTCATCATCAGTTATCAACAGAGATCATCTCCTTGCATAGTTAGCCGTCCAGCTATACAACACCGCTAGATCAACGACAACCCTGATTACTTGTCATCCCCAGTTGCCTCTTCATCACCGTCAGCTTCAGGTTCCGCTTCTGCTTCGGGTTCCGCTTCAGGTTCGGGTTCAGCTTAAGCATCGGGTTCAGCTTCAGGATCAGCTTCCGAGTATGCTTCGGGTTCCGCTTCTTGTTCAGCTTCTGCTTCAGGTTCCGCTTTTGCTTCAGGTTTTGCTTCGGATTCGGCTTCAGCACTATCAGATGTTGATTCTTCACCAGCAGCTTCATCCGAGGGCTCTTCTACTTTGGGTAAAACTGCAACGATGAGTTCGTGCGCTAGAAGTATCTCTATTTTTTGCGCACCATTTATCGGCCTTGCTTCACCATCTTGCACCGCAAAACGACCGTCACGTCGTTCATAAATAGTGTACTCGTCAGTCTCTATTTTGACTTTCAAACTAAACTCCTTGTTGCATTTAAAAGAGGCAGATTACGTTAAGAACGAAAACTGTCAACTTCCAAATAAATCGGCATTTATTTTGTGAATTTCCTTGATTTTTATTATTTCTACCCTAAAATGGTCAGTCCAAATTGGTATGACCAATTAGGTTATACCAATAAGGCTAGACCAAATAGGATGGTTTAAAAAGATTATGAGTAAGCACGAAGAGATTGCTGCAGGTTTAATAGAAGATATCCTCACGGGGAGGTACCGTGTCGGTGAGCGCCTTCCTTCTGAACGCGATCTAGCCGCGCGTTTTGATGCTAATCGTGGATCGGTTCGCGAAGCAATGAAAAAACTGGAACAAATCGGTCTCGCGGACGTGCAGCCCGGAGGTGCCCGCGTCCGAGATAAAGAAGAAGCGAGCCTGGATGTTATTGGCCACATTTTAGCTAGGGATGAGCTTCCCGATGAAAACCTTATCGAGCAAATCCTACTCGTCATGACCGGTCTCATCGCCATCGCCGCTGTTCAAGTTACCTCCCACGGCAGCGAAGAAACCATCAACGACCTCAGGGCACTCGTTGAACCACTGAAAAGCAAAGAGTTGAGCAAAGAATCGCATACGATCGCCCGCATAGAACTTATCAATCACTTCGTTCAGGCAAGCGGTAACTTGCCACTTCAATTGATTGGTCGAGCTCTATTTCAACAAATGGCACCTAATTTGAGTAAACTCCTGCCCCATGTAACCTTCGACCCGAGCGCTTTTTCTCCAATTGCTGACCAACTCGATAGCGGTCTAAAAACAAGGAATGCTGACACTGTTACCTCAGCCTTCACACGACTTTACGAAATAAACAGAGAGAACATGATGAACGCCTTTTCAGAAGCACGAAGTCAGTTAGAACTGAAGAATAAAGAGGTCAATATTAAGTGATTAGAAACTTCATCATTCCAATCTTCATCCTGGGTGGATTTCTTTTTTTAGCTGCAACGCTTATGGCAACCGCACCCGTATTAGAGCCCAGTGCTATCAAAAAACTGACAACTTCAGTCAGAGTAGTCGAAATTCAACCAAAATCCGTCCAGCTCAAAGTAAACTCTCAAGGCAGCGTCATGCCCTCGATGGAGAGCCAATTGATACCCGAGGTCTCGGGGAAAGTAGCTTGGATGTCGCCTAACCTTGTAGCAGGAGGTTATTTTAATAACCAGGATATTCTAATTAGGGTCGACGATACGGACTACAAAACGAAATTAAATCGAGCTAAGGCCACCCTAAGTAGAGCTGAAGCAGAACAACAACACAACGAATTTGAATATCGACGCATGCTCAGCCTGGAAAAGCGCAGCCTGGTATCCCGTTCACAGTTAGAAAATGCACTTCGAGCCTTCAGGGTCGCCGATGCGACCCTCCAAGATGCCCAGGCTGCCTTCCAGCAGGCTGAACAAGATATCGCAAGAACCGAAATCACGGCGCCCTTTGCTGGCCTGGTACGTTCAGAAAATGTCGATATCGGCCAATTTGTCTCACGTGGCAGCCCGATCGCAACAATTTATGCGGGTAATCAGGTTGAGGTCAGACTACCTATTGCCGATCGTCAACTCGCCTACCTAAACATTCCCGTGAGCATGCGAGGCGAAATCCCTGTGGAGTTCCAGCCGGCTGTCACGCTAACGGCTCAATATGCTGGACAGACCCTTGAGTGGAAGGGCCGGATAGTGCGTTCTGAAGCAGAGATCGACGTTTCAAGCCGAATGGTACAACTGGTCGCAAGAGTCGAAAGTAAGACAGACTCCGTACCACTCTCTGTCGGTCTTTTCGTATCAGCCGAAATAGAAGGGTTAGCTGCTGAGAATATCGTGGTTTTGCCTAGGGAAGCTCTTCGAAACAACAATCAAGTCTTGGTTGTTGATAAAGAAGACAGATTACGCTTTCGGAAAATCGAACCTCTCAGGCTCTATCAAAATGATCTTCTCATCCGAGCGGGACTAGAGGCGGGAGAGCGGGTATGCGTCTCACCCATCCAGACAGCCATCGAAGGAATGGTCGTTAATCCAATACCCAACGAAGTCTAGGATAAATACAAAATGCGAACAGCAATAAATTGGTTTGCTCATAACCCGGTCGCGGCCAACCTGACGATGGTCATACTACTCTTAGGAGGCCTTTTCGGGGCGCTAACTACTAACCAAGAAGAGTTTCCGAGTATCGACATTGGCATGGTCCAGATTCAAGTGCCCTATCTCGGAGCGGCTCCAATAGAGGCAGAAAAAGCTGTCTGTGTGCGCGTAGAAGAATCCATCGAAGGCCTCGAAGGCATCGACAAAGTCAGAAGCTCGGCAAGTGAGGGAATGTGTGGTGTCTACGCTGAGCTTAAAATGGACGCTGAAGAAGTCACAGTACTCAACGAGATCAAGAGTCGTGTCGATGGCATTAATAGTTTCCCCGTAGAAACCGAAAAACCCATCATCTCAAAATTAACGATGGCAAAGCGAGTTCTACAAATCGCGATATCCGGAAACACAGACGAGCGAACACTCAAAGAAATTGCCCGCGAACTCAGAGACGAAATTTCCGCCATAAGCGGCATTTCCTTAGTCAATGTCAGCTACGTGCGACCTTACGAAATCTCAATCGAAATTTCGGAATTAGAACTTCGTCGCTACGGGATAACTTTAAACCAGGTCAGTCAGGCAATCAAAAGCAGCTCATTCGATATGCCAGGCGGCACCATAAAGACCAGCAACGGAGAAATCCTCATTCGCACCACGGGCCAAGCCTACTGGGGGGCAGAATTTGAAGATGTAGTGGTATTGACGAATAAGGATGGTACCCGCGTAACATTAAACGACATCGCGGCCATACGAGATACCTTTGAAGAGGGAGACCTCGTGGCAGAATTCAACGGGGTGAGAGGGGTCGTGGTCAACGTATCACAGGTTGGCAAAGAAGATCTAATGCAGATCGCTCGCGATACAAAAGTCATCGTAGAAGAATTTAGACAGCGTCTTCCACAAGAAATCAGTCTAGATATTTGGATCGACACATCAGAAGAACTCAGAGAGAGAATGACCGTTTTATTGAAAAATGCCGGCGGAGGCCTAATTCTAGTTCTGATCATCTTGACCCTTTTCCTTAAATTTAAGATTGCGATGTGGGTGGCAATAGGGATACCGGTCGCGCTGCTAGGCACCTTGGCATTTCTCCCTATTTTTGATATGACCATTTCAACGATGACGGTGATGGCCTTTATCTTGGTCTTGGGCATCGTCGTGGACGACGCCATTGTCGTAGGAGAACGGATCTACGGGCATGAACAAATGGGAAAGGACCCCATGCAAGCGGCAGTAGATGGCACCTGGGAAGTTTCCACACCAGTAATCTTTGGAGTACTCACGACGATCGCAGCGTTTCTTCCGTTAGTAATAACAGAAGGGAGGATGGGGCCATTTTTTGCGCCGATCGGCTATGTCGTGATCATCGCCTTGGCATGTTCCATAGTTGAGTCACAACTGATATTGCCCGCGCACCTGGGGCACCGAAGTCGTAAAGAGCCCAAAAGTTTTATCACTAAATCCTGGACTAATTTCCAAGGAAAGCTAGCCAAAGGCCTTGAAAACATAGCATCTGGCCCTTACCAAAAATTTATACTCAAAACGATCAAGTCACGATACATCGCAACGTCTATCGGACTAGGCCTACTCATTCTAGCATTTTCGCTGATACTCAGCGGGCGAGTCGTATTCGGTTTTTTCCCTTCTGTGGAGGGTGACCGAATCTACGCGACCATCGAATTGCCGGAGGGAATCCCAATTGAAACCACGTTAAAAGCGGCCCAACAAATGGTTCGAGCAGCCGAGAAGACCAATGAAGAAATGACCAGAGAGCTACAACTCGATCAACCTTTAATTCAAAACATTTTTTCCAGTATCGGACAGCAAGGCGACCGCCAGGGACCAGGAAGACCCTCGGGACCAGGACAAAGCAACATGGCTGAGATCGCGATTGAACTAGCACCACTAGCGCAAAGGAAAAATTACAGCTCCAAACTGGTCGCTAACCGGTGGCGCGAAAACACCGGAGCAATACCAGATGCGGTGAAGCTAGCTTTTGATGCATCAATGTTTTCTGCCGGGGCGCCCTTCGAAGTAGAGCTCAAGGGGAAGGACGTCGACAGGCTCAGGGAGGCCGCCGAAGAGCTTAAAAGCGAACTGGGAAGATTCGACGGCATGTTCGACATCAGCGATTCTTTTCGATCTGGGAAGCAAGAAATTCAGCTCAGCCTGCTGCCTGAGGCCAGAAATCTGGGCTTAACACTCAACGATCTCGCAACCCAAGTCCGAAACGCTTTCTATGGCGCGCAAGCACAGCGTGTGCAGCGCGGCGAAGATGACGTGCGGGTGATGGTCCGATTCCCGGAAGCAGAAAGAAAATCGGTAGGCAGTCTGGAAGATATGTACATCCGCACTCCCGATGGCAATCAAGTGCCTTTCTACAGTGTCGCAAAATTCGAAATAAAAAGGGGATACTCCCAGATTAGCCGGATAGACGGCAGGAGAACCGTCTCTGTTTCGGCCGACGTGGACAGAGCCGTCGTTGCCCCTGAAGAGGTTCTAACCAGTGTTCAAACAAGAGTTTTCCCTCCTCTTCTCGCAAAATATCCTGATGTAGACATCGATTTAGGCGGAGAACAAAGCGAGCGCTTTGATTCTCTCAACGCGCTCATGGTGGGTTTTGCCTTTTCTCTTATAGTCATCTATGGACTGCTAGCTATACCACTCAAAAGCTACCTACAACCACTTGTCATCATGGCAGTCATCCCCTTTGGAGCCGTCGGAGCCATTGTGGGACACTACGTATTAGGCGTGGAACTGATGTTTTTCTCAGCGCTGGGCATCGTTGCGCTGGCAGGGGTCGTGGTAAACAGCTCTTTGGTTCTGGTCGATTATGCCAACCGACTACGCCGAGAAGGCACTGATCCATTTGAAGCTATTGTAAAAGCCTGCATGCTTAGATTTAGACCGATACTGCTGACGTCAGTAACCACCTTTGTCGGTCTTATCCCGTTGATGACTACCGTTACGCCGGCAACAGGGCCTTTCCTACCCATCGCAATTTCATTAGCGTGGGGTGTGTTATTCGCCACCTTCATCACACTCTTGTTGGTACCCTGCTTGTATCTCATGGTTGAAGATTGGCTTAATTCAATCGCCGCATTTAAAGCCTGGCTATTTAACGACCCAGAGTTAAAAAGAGCTGTAGAATAAGCAAATCTTGAAACCCAGAATCGTCTGGGTTTATTTGTCCAGGACTACCTAGTGACCGATAAGAATTGTAGAACCCAAAATGCATGGCACCGAAGGGTCCTAGATCTAAGCTGGCCTGTGATTCTCTCCAATCTATCGATTCCACTGGTTGGTCTTGCCGACGTCGCCGTCATGGGTCAACTCTCGGATCCCAGCTACATCGGCGCGATCACTGTCGGGGCTGCCATCTTTAGCGCCGTTTACTGGCTATTTGGTTTCCTCAGGATGGGAACTACAGGCCTGGTAGCTCAATCTTTCGGCACGGGCAAATGGAGTGAGATCGCCCGAACCTACTCCAGGTCTCTTATTATCGCAATGTTCCTAGGGCTCCTCCTAATAGCAATACAAATACCTCTAGAACTCGGTTTGTTTGGGCTGTTTAACGCCTCGGAAAACGTCGAATCCATGGCCCGAGAATACTTTAGCATCCGAATATTGAGCGCACCGGCCGTCCTAATCTCGCTCGCTTCAATCGGTGTGCTTTTTGGTCTACAAAAAATGAAGACAACTTTGTTTTTGACTATATTTTTGAACCTAACCAATCTCACGCTCGATGTCGTCTTGGTTTTAGTATTCGAGCTAGGCGTGAAAGGCGTCGCCATAGGCACCCTAATTAGCGAATGGTCGAGTGCCGCTCTTGCACTGTATTTGGTCGTTCATCACCTCAGAAAAAATGTACACCAACAAATAACTCTAGAAAGCCTGGTCCAGAGAGAAGAGTTTTCCAGGCTTTTTGATGTAAGCGGAAATCTCATCCTTCGAACCTTTATTGTGCAGGTGCCATTTTTTGTTGGCACCCTTTTGGCGACCGAAATGGGCGACAACCTGCTAGCCACTCATGGGATTTTGATGCAACTGTACTTTATCATGACTTATGGTTTAGACGGTTTTGCGCACACAGCGGAAAGCCTTTCTGGCTACTACTTCGGCGCGAAGGTTAAAACCGAGTTCCGACAAGCCTGCTATTACTGTGCTCTATGGACAACAGCCTTAGCCAGCTTAATAGCTCTAATCTATTTTTCATTTTCAAACGAGTTCATAGCGCTGATGACTAGGTCCAAAGACGTCCAACTCACAGCAAACCAATTTGCTCATTGGATCGCGATTTCGCCAATTCTGTGTGCCGGCGCCTTCATGCTGGACGGCGTGTTCATCGGTATCACACAAATTAGGCAAATGCGGAACTCTATGTTTTTCTCTGGTCTGTGCTGGGGACTAACACTCCTATTAACCTACCCTTCACTTAATTATCACTCCGTGTGGCTGGCCATGAGCACATTCATGGTCACCAGGACTCTCTTTCTAGGCTACTACCTAAAAAGGGTGCTCCAAACGATCAACAAATGGCCAACATGACACCCTCGGGCTGATTGCCGGTACCACTGTTCTACCGGGGGAGCGGTTCACAAAAATTAGTTTTCATTAAACAAAGAATTTAAGTAATAAACCTATATCAATTCTCGGGTTCGTTGCTCTTGATTTTTTTATGTCACCAAGCGCGTTACTAGGTTAGAATCCCCTAACAATAATTAAACTATCCTAAAGGGGGGAACATGGCTGAAGCAGCCCTTGAAAACCCAGATCTATATGATCTGACCATGTCAGAAGAGGCGCAACCTCTGCTGGATCGGGTAAAAAAACACGTAAAAGAAAATGTTGATCCGTGGACCGCGGAGTATCACGCACTTGGCAGAGAACAAGCGAAAATCGATCGTTGGGATCATCATCCCAAGCAGATCGAGTTGATGGAAGCGGGTAAAAAGAAAGCACGAGAGAACGGACTCTGGAACTTTTTCCTTCCAGGCTCTGAAAACATGGAAGGGTTATCCAACCTGGATTATACCTATATCGCCAACGAATTGGGCAAAAACGGCCTGTCGTCACAAACGATGAACTGTAGTGCTCCAGACACCGGTAATATGGAAGTACTCGAACGAGTCGGAACACAGGAACAAAAAGACCAGTGGCTCACGCCATTATTAAATGGCGAAATTCGTTCAGCCTTCGCAATGACCGAACCAGCTCTACCGTCTTCCGATGCAAAAAACATATCAACTCAGGCGGTACTAGAAGGTGACGAGTGGGTGATTAATGGCGAAAAATATTACATTTCAGGTGCTGGAGACCCCAGATGTAAAGTAATGATCACCATGGTCAAGACGAGCCCAGACGCAGCTCCTCACAGACAGCAATCTCAAATCCTAGTGCCTATCGATACACCTGGAGTTCATGTCTTAGAAGGTATGGAAGTATTTGGTCATGATGACGCACCACACGGTCATATGCACATCCATTTTGATAACGTTCGAGTCCCCAAGGAAAATATTTTATTGGGTGAAGGACGAGGCTTCGAAATATCTCAGGTTAGACTGGGCCCTGGCCGGATACATCACTGTATGCGCTCCATCGGCACAGCCGAAAGAGCCCTTGAACTGATGATACGTCGAACAACCACTAGAACTGCCTTTGGAAAGCCGATTATTCAACTTGGCAAGAACCTTGAGGTTGTTTCTAGAGCACGAATCGAGATAGATGCATGTAGGTTGATGGTTCTTAGAGCAGCTAAAGCAATGGACGTTTTAGGCAACAAAGAAGCCAGAGTCTATGTCAGTGCGATCAAGGCGATGGTACCGGAAAAGGTCTGCCAGATTATTGATCAGGCGATCCAGATGCACGGCGCAACTGGTGTCTCACAATGGACGCCATTGGCTGGGATGTACACAGGACAACGAACATTGCGAATCGCCGATGGACCGGATGAAGTACATCACATGGTAGTGGGTCGAGCCGAAGTACGAAAGTACGAAGGCGAGCGTTATGCGGCACTCGATAACGTATTAAAGATAAAACCCGAGTAAAACCAAAAAGCCCGCGAAAGCGGGCTTTTTTTTGCTTGCTAAAATCAGCTTACGGACCAACTCTCTCCAAATGGCCTGATAATCGAGTTAAACGACCACGCCGACTTGGGCTGGTGGGCGATACGATAACATTCCTCCGCAATATCTTGAGGCTTACAGAAATAATCATCTGGCTTATCTGGCATCCGTTCGCGAGTCCATTCAAGATCGATCACCGCATCAATCGCAACATAACCCACATGAACCCCCTTAGGGCCCAAGTCTCTAGCCATGCTCTCGGCTAGAACACGTTGAGCAGCTTTGGTGGGTGCGAATCCCGCAAACCCGGGCATACCACGATAAGCTGAGGTGTTACCTGTAATAACAATTGCCCCACCTCCTTCCTTAATCATATCCGGCGCAAGCGATCGAGCTAGATACAATAGCGCCATGGTATTCACTTGGAAATTGTTCTCAAGCACCGATGGGTCTATATCGAGAAAACTCCCAAAAGCCCCTCCCACTGCGTTGTGAACCAAGATCGTAGGAGGACCAAGCTCATCCTTAACCATCTCCAGCGTCTGCTCCAATGCTTCTCTATCCGAGACATCGCAAGGGTAGGCTTTAGCTCCATCCACTTCATCTTCCAAGTTGCTTAGCCTTTCCTGACTGCGCGCCAACATGGCCACCTGATAATCTTGACTAAAACGGTGTACTAAGGCTGAGCCGGTACCCGGTCCTACACCGGTGATCAAACATATTTTTTTACTCAATCTCTACTCCTTAACTACTTCTAAAGGCGCACTTCTCACTCAACAATTACTCAAGGAAAAGTGGAAAAATTGCCAGAATTAACCCTCTGAAATCGACTATCGATCAGTCAATCACTATCTCCTCCGAATTGGCAGGCAAGATGAATCTGGTTCCGTCATCGGTGATGACCACATCATCTGGCACACCTCGACGGAAAATATTCTCCATCAATGGATTGGCTGGCATCGGAACCATATGGTAAAAAGCCAGTTGTTTCACGTTGGCCAGCCTGGCCATCTCAACCAGGTTTATCGTACTCGCATGATAATCAAGCACATCACCAATTAACTTTGCAGTTCTTTTGTTGCCATTAGCCGACATAGCGTCAGACATCTTGCTGACGAGAACAGTCGATAAAGCATCACTCAGCAACAAATCAACATTCTCTACCGCACGCCGATATTCATCAGCAACTACCGTGTCACCGCTAACCGCAACGGATCTTCCCTTATAGTCAAAACGATAGCCTAAAGCGGGATCTATTGGTGAATGATCCACACTGAACGCCGTGATGACCAAGCCACCTTCCTCGTAGACCACGCCAGGCTCTATGATCTTGCTTTCCATCGCCGAAAATTCTGGCGGGAGAATATCCGCACCGTGATGACTTGTCCGATAACTACGACTTAATGAATAAGCCTG
>CAZYHH010000002.1:13695-30969 GCA_964647295.1 uncultured Pseudomonadales bacterium | reverse complement strand
AGAGAAATTTTTACAAGCCAGCCGTAGAATACATTGAAGAAGTCGACGGGGTGAGAAGGTACGGGATAAGAGAAAAAGAAGTGACAGCCTTTGGTTGTTCAAGTCGGGGGCAGGCCCTACGTTTTGGCAGGTGGATTTTATATACTGAGAATCTAGAAACAGAAACGGTTAGTTTTATTGCGGGTACGGAAGGTGCATATCTACGTCCCGGAGACGTCGTAAAAATTTACGACAACAACATCAGAACAGAAAGAAGAGGGGGCAGAATAGAGTCGGTTAGTTACGATACGACAGCAAAAACTACGACGGTAGTATTAGACTCTAAATTAAATAATATCATAGGGGATACAACTCCTAGGCAATATTATCATTTTGATTTATTAACACCCAGCTATACTTATTATGCGTCACTTATTGATGGGCTAACCAGTGCGGACTCAGAAGACGTAAGGAGAGCTCAGGTACAAAATTTTTCATTTAGTTATGCCGACACGTCTACCATAAATAATTCCCTAGGAGAAGAAAGAACTCAAATCGTACTCCCAAGGCTAATAGATTATACAGACTATATGGTGACTGGCGGACAGGTCTGGACCTCCTACCCCTCAGGGACAAGCCTTGTTAGCTCAAATATAAATGAAGCCGCCAACATAGCAGAAACTTTCCGGGTAGTAAATATCCAAGAATCTGAAACTAATGAATACGCCATACAGGCGGTAGAATACAACCCGATTAAATACGCAGCTATAGAGTCTGGATTAAGTTTTGATGATACTACATTCTCTGTAATACCATATGCGCCAAGTAATCTTTCAACAGAAATAGTGACGCCGCAAGGAACAAGTCATACAAAATATCTTAAATATACAATAACTGCGCCGACCACAACATCGTGTGCTTGCACCTCCCCCCTGCAGGGGCTTTATAACTATTACGTTTACGCCAAAAAGGGGACGAAGTGGTTTAAGTCCGACTTTAACCAGAACTATGCAGAGTATCAAGGAATAACTGCGGGTGCGTCAAACGATACCGAGGTTACGGATGCTTCAAAAATACCGAACGCAAGCTACCGAATAGGTGTTTTGGATAAAGACGTGCTGGTCGGACAATACGTTCCATTCGAGGGCGGAAGATATGCACTAAAAGCCTTCTCGGCGAATGCCGAGGGCGGGACGAGCAACAGCATCAGTACGGTGAGTAATGAAATCCCGCCAATTAACCCCGTGCTAGATACCACGATTACTAACCTGAGATTATCTAACGACACGGACACAACAAACGATGCAGGCAAAAATGACGGCGCGCTCGATAATTTTAAAGGTTATACGAGTCCGGAATTTAAATGGACTTTTTCCCTAGTCGGGCAAACACTAAGTAATCTTTCTGCTAATTATTTTTACAGACTCACGGTAAGAAAAACTAATGATGGATCTAATAGTCCGAAGGTCGGTTCTTCGAATATCCTTTACGAAAAAGCTAATATAAGCAGCACCAATGCAGGCTCGCAAATTGATTTATCCCAAGCGTTTTCATTCACAGATAATATCGCCAGCGCTGGAGGACCACATAGAAAATTTGATGTAGTGGTCGAAGCTCATACGTCGACAAATTCTAGCTCAGCGAACAGTAATGCCGCAGCGTTTAGTTCTACGGTAGATTCTTCTTATAATCATTCTCAAGGCTACGATATTTTAACGGTTGAAAACAAACAAATATCTAAAGATGATCTGAATTTAGGCGCAGACAATACTCACTCCTCGATGAACGCGGAGATTTTCTTCCAAATAGCAGAGCCTAGAGGACAAGTGAAAATAGTATTCACAAAATGTGCGGTTTCAGATGTTCAAGGTGGGTTCGTATTTTTAAGCGCAAGGAATTTTGCCCTGAGCGAAGTAGAGGGCAAAGCCCTACCTTCTGATGTACAGGCGATAAGATTTAACTCTGCAATTTCCACCGGAAGTATACTCGAAGTATTACCCAACAACACCATCCGGGATGCGAGTAAAGTTTATGTCGCTATTGGTTTATTCGATACGTTTGACAAGCAAAGGGAAACTGATGACTCAGCATTTGGGGAAGAAGAACTAAGAAAATCCATACTAGTGCAAGGGGTAAGCAACGCCCCCTTAGAAGTCTCCAAAAGCGCAAGCGTGTCAGAGACCGTTGGGCAAGGGTTTAAGCATTGGATAAGAATAAATCTAAATGGAAGCTGGTATGGGCAAGGTATTAAGCGTGTTGTCGAGCTAGACCCAAGCGACTCAGATTCAAACTCTAATGTTTCTACGCATGATAGATATCAACCTTGGCACTACAAAAATTTTGTAGGGTTTAGGGGGTATGCTTGCAGTTTTTCAAGAACTTATATTCAACTAGAAACCGACCAAGGCACGACTGCCTCCTTAAAGTTTTATGACCACAAGAAAAATGACGGGACCTATATTACTTACCTACAGAACTGGTTTTGCGGGACTACGTATACAGAGCACGACCAAGCGCTACAAACATATTTGGACGGACTAAGATCAACTCATGGTTATGATTCCACCAAAACTGACCATGATATAATCAAGCTGCATGGTTATCCCGCAAACCACAGGATGAAAGGTGGCTCAAGGACAAGTAAAAAGGTTGGCTTCAAAAGATATAGAGTATTTTTCGACGCAGACAATAAGCCCGTAGATGATAAATATGCAATCATGGGAATATGCACAGACAATCAGCCTTATATTCCATACTTAGCCGGTTCGAATATGGGTTCAGGCCCAGAAGGCAGCATGCCGGTTCACCAAAGCGATTGGGACGCAGATACGTATGCTGATTGGAATGGTATAATTGAAGCAATTTATGGATATGACCTAGCAAACACGCCGTACATGGGAGATATACCCGGGCAATATAGACACCATTCCGCAGGTTTCGGTCAAGGCTGGGGAGGGTTATTGAAAAAAGAAAATTACTTTGACGTTCACATGGGGTGGCTTATAGATAGTAGCTACCTGACAGACGCGTTCTTTGCGGTGGTGGAAACCGCAACAGATTCGAATGATTTCACTGCAAAGGAAAATTGGTAAATGAATAATATTCTATTAGTTTTTTTTATTGACGGCTCAAAGTTGGCGGTCTCATTTCCGCTATCTGTCGGGCTAGACGAGGCGCTAGCTGAATCGCAAGACCTATTTGGTGATAGAGAAATAAAAAAATATTTTTATATAAGCAACTCCAAAATAGGGGCTTCAACTCTACAAAATTACGCCACCCTGACAGAAGACAATCAAATAAAACTTAATCATAAGGATGACTTAATAGATCAATATTTAATTTACATAAGAAATACAAGAGATAATTTACTTAAAAATTTAGATGTTCAATTCATGAGGGCTATTGAAGATGACTGTGAAGAATGTAAAAATCATATAGTAAAAATTAAAAGACATTTAAGAATTTTGCCAGATATTGCCGAGCAACACATGGAATCCATGGACCCCAAAAAGGCCCTGAAATATAATGCTTTTGGCAATATATATGAATCCTTGGTAGTCAAGGGGGGGTCAGGCTACAAAAGCGCCCCAGAAGTCCATATAGAGCCCCCTACGGGGCAATACGAAGGCGTCAGGGCTACAGCTATAGCCTTATTAGATGGAGATGAGGTGGCTAAAGTCGAGATAATTGACCCCGGAGCAGGGTATTCGAAAAGACCGCAGATAACGATTAGTGCGCCCGAGGATGGGGAGTGTGCTTTGGCTGTCGTTGCTCCGCCAGAGAATAGCTTTGCCTCAGTTGCCGCGTCCGAAACGGTAACTCTAAATGGTTACTCATAAAGGAGGCCGCCCGGTCTCTTCTGCTCAATGATAGTTGTAAGGACTGCCGAATTAACTTTCTCTGCAAGCTGCTTTGTTCTTTCCTCCTCAGACACGGCAGAACCTCTCGAAGAAGCGTTAACCGAACTAATCGCTGACCCATCTTTATCTACATTAACAGTTATGTTGATGTTGTTCGTCATTTCGCCAGCGACGCCGCCCACGCCTCCAGCTTGAGGCTTGGTCTCTCCAACGTAACCGCCGGTTCTGTATCTATTTGCATTTAACTGCTCGAAAAAATCTACTCCATATTTGCCGACAGAGTCTTTATTGATAACGTACTCGCCGCCGGTTAATAATGCTGGAACATTATCTCCGCCGTACATCATGCCTCCTCTATTTCTTTTTTGCCCTGTAACGCCCGGGGCCCTAAAGGGCGTGCGACCAAGCTTTCCTTCGCCGCTTAAGAAACCTTTCCATCCAAGACTTTGCTGGCTTATTGGATCGTAAGAGAGCGCATTCCATCCACGTTTTCCGCCAGCCATCTTTGCGTTCGTACTGCTCATCCAAGAGGCCATGCCCTCGTTACCGTACGCGTTGCTACCGATCTTGTTCCCGAAGTCTCCTTGAACATCCATTTCAGCAAATTTGCTATAGCCTCCGAGCATATTTTCTTGATGTAAAGCATCTGCGCCGCCAACGCCAGTAAATGTATCTATTTGACCCAGAGTATAACCATCATTCAGCCTATCACCCACGAATTTCATGTTGCGACCCGCCTCTGTATGACCCTGTCTGATAAGCCAATTCCCAGCTGTATCATGATCTCCCGGCTTTGCGTTTCCAGCTTCTATTCTACCCATGGCTGCCTTGGCTGAGTTAGCCCTCATGTTATTACCGATATTCATCAGTCCAGAGGCTACTGCATGCATGCCGATCTGCATGACTGCGCCAATCATCATATTCCTCGCGCGCTTTTTCTTTTGCTCGTGGAACTTTTTGAGCGTCTCTTGGTAGTCGGCTTGATGCGCTGCGTGATCCATGAAATAATCATGAAGAGACTGTTCTAGCTCGTCACGGATTGCGTTTTGTGGATTGTCATCGCTCTGTAAGGCGAGGGCAGAAAGCCTTGGGTCGGTATTAATCACGCCCATGCCGGGTCTCTTATCGTCATCCAATAAAAATTCATTAGCAAGTAAAATAGAAGCGCCGCGCGGCTTTTCAATATATTTACTTTGCATACCCCTCTCGGAAATTATCTTCTCAGCGAGCTCTTGCCTTCCCCTATCTTTAGCTCCTATGGCTGTTGCTCCACCAAGGATTCTTTCGTCATCTCCCTCGCCAGTTTTCCCTTGGTAACCTGCGTCGTAAATACCTTTTCTCACTATGCCGCCTTCTGCATATTTTTGAGGAGTAGCTCCGGCATTTAATTCCTCCATAAATTGGGGGCCGTATTTATTTACAGCGCTCTTGCGCATTACAAACTCACCACCCTGAAGCATCGCGGGCACGTCATCTCTCACGCCGCTGCCGCCATTCACCATACCGCCCCTAGCAAAATAACGACCACCACCTGCCGCACCTCCCACGGCATTCAGCAAGGCGCTAATAAACATATCAATTGTTCTCTGGAGCGAGCGCTTGAGCATCTGATCACCAATCTCTTGAAACACCTTACCCATTGCGTCGCCAAATTTTTCGGTATCCCTGATGGCGCTGAAGGCCGCGTCCGCAACACCTTCCTTAAAGGAGCTCATTACGTATTCTAAATCATTATCTACCGACCTCCAGAAGTCCTGCATGTTAGATTCTAACTGCCCAGTCACGGTATGGAGCATATTCTTAACGCCATAGGTTCCTTCTCGAATCGCAGCTTCATTTGTTGATCTAATTTGCTGTTGAAGCTGCTCTGTTGTAATGTCGCCCATATCATATTCGAGGGCTGCTTGTTTGAGCGCCGCTCTTTCTGCAGAGGCAGTCATTGATTTTAACGCTTCATTTAGAGGGGTAGAGTTATCGAGCAACTTCTGATTAGCGTCTGCTAAATCTTTGAGCATCTTCTGCTTCTGCTCCTCTGCTATATTGCTATTCAAAATACTTTCTGAATACTGTTTCTGTATGTCAAGTAATCCCGTTTCTACTTCGAGCCTTCTGTTCGCTGTTCCGGGGGCGCTCTTTTTTCTTATCCCTTCTATTTCGGCTTGATATTCATGGGGGGTCATGCCGCCTATCCTACTGCCTTTCCTGTAGGAGTCTTGCATGCCAGCAATAGATTCTCCACGAGTATAGCGCGTTTCTGTTCCCGGTTGAATTTTTTTAAATTTTTCCCAAGCTGGGGTTACGTGGACTCTTTTTCCCGCCTCGGCCACCTTACTTTGCGGTCCTTCCAGCTTTGGAAAACCTCGCTCGGGATCGGGTACTTCATCTTTTCTTCTAGTGTCTGTAGCGTTTCTCCCCTCATTGCGTCTTTCGCCTTCGGTTCCTTCTGCATCACCTGTTTCGTTGGGGAACAAGAAGGGAAGCAGCCACCAAGGCGGTCTTGGAGCCCTCGGGTTGCCTCGTGGTGCCGTCCTCGGTATCGCTCTCGGTACCGCTCTCGGTACCGCTCTCGGTATCGCTGGATTCTTCGGTACCGCCGGATTCTTCGGTACCGCCGGATTATCCGGTATCGCTGGATCATTCGGTTTAGCTGGAGTCGGCCTCACCCACGTAGGATCCCACCACGGAATGGGCGGTGGGACTGGAATCGGTCGTGGCATGCCGGGTTGTCCAACTGCGGACCCCGGGATGGCTTGCGCTGCTGCCGTAGCCATGACCAGCTTGGCAACCATGTCATTAACCATCCTCTCCACTTCTGGTAAATCTATATTTGGGTGTGGCGCCGCAAGGTCCGGCATGGATTTCGCCAGAGGAATGGTCAATAAGCCTGTGCCTGCACCCGCAACGGCAGCACCACCACCCGAGGGTGTTTTATAATTGTTGCGGATGTACGCCTCTAGCCCCATCCCAACGGCTGCAGCTGTGGCCGATGCCGCCCAACCTGCCGGCGTGACGTCAGATGGGTCTGGAAGAGCAACAGCCGCCGCTGCCGCCTGTATCGTCCTTATCCATTTCGGGACTTCCACAGCTAACACCGCAGCGCTGGCACCGGCCAGTTTAGGGCCTTCGTCGGAGGTCTGTAAACCGGACTGCCTTCTCAATTCATTTGCCTCTCTCGCTTCTTTGACTTTGCGATTATGCTCCTTAACCTTTCCTGCTTCGATTGCGTATTTCGTTAACTCATCCGCGTCACTCGTGGCCTCACGCTTCACCTGCTTCTCTACCGCGTTGGCGATCTCTATTAAATTCTGATGGCCGCTATTCCTAAGGGCTGTTAAGGCTTTTGCAATATTCTCTTTTGCAGCCTGTGTAGATTGGCCCGGTGTTGTTTCGCCATAAGGCTCTGTAGGAATTTTATCCCTCTTGTAGTCTTCGTATTGAGCCTTTTGCATCATTGCTCTAAAAGCGGCTGCCATCCTTTCGGTTGACCCCTCTCTACTGGCTAGCTCCCTTGTTATGGGTGCCAGCTTCGCTAATGTATGAAATTTCTCTGCACCGCTCTGCTCTCGAGCTCTCATGCTTAAGGCGCTTGCGTCCCTACGAAGAACGTTGCTACCCGTACCGGCAATCCGCTGCCTCTCTAATTGTTTAGCTATTTCTAATTGGATGGAAGCCGCCCCAGTCGAAGTGTGTTGTGGTCCCAGCGCGCGTCTTTCACCCTTCCTGAGTGGGCCTGAAACCCCCTCTCCCAAGGGTTGTGCGAGATAAGGATATCGAGCTAGTAATCCTTCATTATATAAATTTTGGCCCTCTCGAACGCCGGGTCGCACCGGCATCGGTCTTAAATTGCTCCTGTTATTTTTTACTTCTTTCTTTACTTCATCGAGTTTTTTGACTTGCTGGGCACCGTAAGCAGGACTCCCATGTAACCACTTACCTGCTCCCTCATGAACAGCCCACACCATTTTACTGTTAAACCAGTCGAGGAGTCTTGCGAAACCCTCGTTTAAGTCTAGCGGATGAGTTGGGTCACCCTGTCGGGGCCAGCCACCTTCTATGGGTCTTTCTCTGGGGTAGTAGTGGCTTGGGTCACCTTCTTTGGGCCCTCGAAGGTCCTTGCCGGGCATCTTATTCATCATGTCCCAATTCAATGACTCTTCCGCCTTGTCTAGCCTCGCCTGAGCTTCACGTAGGAGGCCCCTCAAGTCTTCTGCTGAAAAGCCACTAGCGGCGTTCAACTGTGCAGCATACTCCGCATTTCCTGCGGGGCTTAAACCTTCCTGTGCTCGAATACCAGCCAAAGCTTCGAAATTCCCGGCCAAATTATCCAAACTCTTTTGAAGACCCTTCAAAGCCTCCGTATTTCCTGCCATTGCGTCACTGGATGCCGTATTCGGGGCGATAGTTATATTAGGACCGCCTCCCGCGTGCGGCGCACCAATCGCATTATCCACTTGGTCTTGAGGGAATTGACTATAAGCAGCGCCGCCAGCCTGCGCCTTGGCCTTGGCTTTAGCCTTATTTTCAGCCTGCTTTTTCGCTTCTTGTCCAGCCCGCACTTCTTCTTGGAACTTGGCCTGCTCGGCGCTGCTCACCGATGTCCCGCGCCGGTCGCTCATCAAATTTTGAGGAGCCTGAGCTTTTGCATTATCAGCCTCCCTCTCCCGCTTACGGGCAAGCTCCTCTCTGAGTTTGGCGTCATGCGCGGCTCCTTGGTTTTGGAGGAGTTGTTGTCCTGCAGCTATATCATCGGGCGAAGGTTCGCTATAACCCGGCGGTCTTAGAGCACTTGCGGGTGGTGTTACATTAGGATCTACCCGCGGTTGTGCGGCGCCACCTTTAGCTTCTGCTTCTTTCTTTTTTTGCTCTTGCTTCTTTTTCTCGGCATTGGCGCGAGCCTGTTTCATCATTGCTGACGCAGTAGCAGACAATCCACCCAAAAAACCTTTCGGTTTGTCTGGAGCCATGTTGCTGGAGGCATCACCCGTACCCAAAGCATCTGAACGTGCGTTTGCGAGAGCATTTCTAAGAGCGTCTAGGGCTGCTGTGTTTTTATCTTGAGATAAAGTATTTGAGCTCAATTTGTCATTTTGCTCCGGAAGCGTGGCCCCTGTAGGGGTCGTAAAGTCTTTTTTGAATCTAGCTTCAAACTGTGCAAGCGCAACAGCCTCGGGCGATCTTGATGCGTCCTGAGGCTTTAAGCCCAGCTCGTCATAAAGTTTTTGTATTTGCGCTGCTTGATTTTGGAGTAGCTGTTCCCTGTTGGGCATGTTGTCTGCGGTAAAGCCGGCGGTTTGATACATGTCCGCTAAAGCTATATGGGCTTTAGTTTTCATATCTTCACCCATCTTGCCGCCCATGTCCTCACCCATTTGCTTCATCTTCAAGGCGGCTGTTACTTTATCTATAGATTTCCCCTGAGCCACGTCATTAAACCCACCAAATAAATTAACTTTTCTTAATTCATCTATGAAAGCTCTTTGTGCTTTTATTTGTGCTTCTACTACTTGCTTTTGTAGGTTTGCAGAATTAGCGATAGCTTTTCCACTTTGATCAAAATTAGTAAGCGCCCTTTGTAGGGACTGCGCTGCTTTTCTATATTCTGCGGCGGCAGCCTTTGCACCGGGCGAGCCAGTCTTGCCGAAGGTGGCCTGAAATTGTGACGCATCTGTTTTTAAGTTTGTGAGGGCCGCTTGTAGGTCTGCCTTACTTAATTGCCCTGTCCCAGCCTTTTGGCCTAATTCGGCCATGCTTTCTGCTAGATTAAATCTTCCGGTAAGTTTACCCTGAGAATACATTTGCTCTTGCTCATTTAAGGTTCGATTACCTATGGCTGCCGAAAAACCCATAAACGCCTGACTGGCTGCTTCATTTAACTTTGTTTTATTTTTTTCTTGGGCAATCATTCTGCCCATGTCTACCTGCTCGCGTCCTTGGAATTGTTGTTGGGCAAGTTTGCCTTCTTGAGTTAAGAAAAGCCCACCCATTTGTTTCTGGGCTTGGTGTTGTACCCCCTGAAGCTTAAACACTGTGTCCAGTTTTTCAAATTCCATCTTGTTTGCGCTCGCCATCTTAACTTGGAACTCATCCATTGCATAACCTAATTTTTGGAATAGGGTTCCGAAAGTACCTATGACTCTAGTTTGCTTGCTCGCCGCCATTTGGGCCGCCTTTGCCACCTTAAGGGCTGTCACAAAATCATCAATAGCGGTCTCGGTTAAATTAACATTGCCGCTAAATTTATCAAGAACAGCTAACACCGCCCCCATGTCTGCATCGGGGGATAGATTTCCACCGGCCTCAAACAACATCCCCGCCAACCCGCCAATAACGGGAAGATCCTTGGCCTTGCCTTTCCATCCTTTTGCGGCCGTCAATGTATCTGCATTTCTCCTGTCAGCATCCGTGATCCTTCTTTCTTGAATTCGCTTCTGCAGTTCTACGTCAACCCCGGTTGATAATTGTTTCCCGCCGACAACTAAGTTCCCCTTCGCGAGCGCATCAAGCTTATCCAAAAATTCTTTGTAGGACGTAACATTAGATATGTCATCTATAAACGCCGCCCGGTCTTTTTCGGTAGCAAAGTTCGCGGCCTGAATAAGACCTTTAAAATCTCCCTTGAGAACTGAAGCGGCCGCCTCAAACTGTGCTCCTCGAGTACCTTTATCTTTCACTCCCGTTTGAGCCATATTTCTCAAAAACGCGGGCTGAGCTTTAAGTGTGTCTGAGGAAGCTCTACGGGAGGCTAGGGTTTCAAATTCAGAGAAGTCTGCGCCGCGAGACATTAATTTTCTCCACTCACCCGCAAACCCTGAACCCTGCTTACTTAATTCTGTAGCAAGGTTCATTTGCTGCTGCATCACTATCGGGTTGGAGCTCGCAGCGGCTCCGCCACCAAATTTTTCTACAGCCTCTCTATACTTGGCTGTTTGTTGTAATAGATTTTGTAGATTTTGTTGCTCGTTCTGTAAGGTGGTGCCTGCCGCATTCGCAGCTTTACCTATCGCGTTACTTGTATCACTCCATTGCTGAATTGAAGACACTATTACTGTGCCTACGCCTGCGGCGACAGCGCCCCAGCCAACAGCTTTTATCTTGCCCCCTCCGATCGTAGGTTTGGCACCCTTAGGAGCTACCCCGAATCTTTGCTTGCCCGTCTTGGGGTCTTTATAACCCATTCCTCTCTTGGTTGCATCCTGCCAACCCTGTAAGCCGCCGACTGCGCCCGCAGCGAAACCAACACCCATAAGCCCAGTTACCCCACTCATCGCTGCGTTGATTTTCTGAGAAGTCCCCGTGCCTTCCCCCGCGAACCCTTGGGCAACACCCCCGAGCATCCCCGGGACAAACATTGCCGCCATTCCTGCCGGGCTATTCATAAACTGCGAAAATTTACCGCCTACTCCTGCTGCTGGTGGTGGCGGTGGTGCTACTGACGGGCCCTTTAAGTGAGGTGAGGGCCCTCCAAGCCCAGCAATCCCGGGCATAGAAGTCGGCATAAATGATGCGCCCTTAGGAAGCCCTGTGGCTACAGCGGCCCTTCTTGCGGTCACTGGTGTCGCTGGGCCTTTATGAGAGGGGATCGCCGTGGGCAATTGAGCAGCGAGTTGTGCTCGGAAAAGTCTTTGTGCGCTAGAAGTTTTCTTTGTAGTCTTCGTGGCGTCTTTTACTATCCTGTCAAATTTATCAAGCGCCTTCGGGGTTCTGGCTACCTCTTTTCTAAGTTCTCTCAGGGTCTTGACAGTAGCTTTCTGTTGATCGGCATTCATGTTACCCATATCTTTAGCTTTTTCTAAAACCTTGCCAAATTCATGAAGCTGCCTATTGTTCAGTCCCAATTCTTTTGTAAATTTCTTCGTCTCAGGATTTGGCTCAATCACACCCGACTTACCAGCCCTACGGCCCTTGTGTGTAGTAAACGGTTCAAAGTTAGGCACATGTCCTGCGGCCGCACCCGCGCTTTGAATCTGAGACATCGACTTGCCTTGATTGCGATGAATTTTTATTGCATTAGAAAGAGTTCCTTCGGTAGTATTATAAACCCCTATACCTCCAGACTTTTTCAGTCTTGAATCAAATCCAACCCTAACCTGAGAAGAGCTATAGCCCGCAGCCATTTCTCTGCCTATAGCTGCGCCCAAGGGGTTAAAGTTAGGAACTAAACCGGTTGCTCTCAACCTGCCACCGCTATATTGGAAAGCTCTCTTGCTTCCGAAAAACTGATTTACTCCAGCTACGTTCTTGGGGTTATCATCAATTAGTCTTCTAGCTTGTACGCCCTGCATTATGCGGGCTTTTTTCTCACCCACAGACATCCCTTTATCCAAACCAAACTTAGTTTTTACGTTCGAATCTTGAAGACTATATACGCTTGACTTTGGTATTTTTAATAAATTAGAAATTAAATCTTTTCTCCCCGGCGCGGCACTAATAACACTTACTTTCCTCGGGTCTAGCTTACCCGAAGCCATGTCTCTTAATACTCTTTTACCTAATGGGGTAAGTGCGTTTTTGTGTTGAAAGATTTGCTTGAGGGCATCTTGATCACCCATGCCCTTGTTTGAGTAATAAACATTTCCAGACGTCCATTTCTTGTAAGGGTCAGAGCCTTTACCGTGTTTGGATTCTGCGTCAGCGAGAAAATCTTTTCTTATCTTTTCTGTATTATGAAACACTTCGTCAAAGTCAAATGCCAAACCACCGGGCAGCGGAGCAAAGTTGGGGATCATTCCCAAAGATTTGAGCCTAAGGAATTTTAATTTTTGATTAAAGCCCACGCGATCGAAGCCGCCTGTTCTTGTTCTGTGTTCTCCCTGAGTCAAGCCCTTCTCTGCAGCAAAAGCTTTCATGTCGTCAATCAGTGCGGAATGACCGCCCGTTTGACTCTTTAATAATTTTCCAGACCTTGATGCGAAATATTTTTCCTTAAGTTCTCGCTCGTCTAAACCCGTACTCTTAATAAAGGCTGGGCCTAACATTTTCCCATATTGATCTTTACCCGCACTCCACTGAGGCACAACCATTCTTTCGAAAATATCTGTGGCAACTTTGGTTTTTACTTTAGTCTTTGCTTTCCTTGCTGCCTGCTCCGTCAATTTTACTTCTGTCTTTTTTTCTGGATCCCAACCGGGTACAGCGGCCTTAAGCTCGGTTCTGACCTCGTCACTTAGTTTGCGGCCTTTTAAGTCAATAGCTTTGCTGTCAACAGTGTCGCCTGTTACAGAAGAAACCACCGCTTCAAAAAAGCGCCCGCTTCCTTGACCGGTTATCAAACTTGTTGCATTAATATTTTTTAAATTCCGCGCGGCAGCTTTAGCTGATTCTGGACCATACATTTCACCTGCGGCCTGAATTAACGCTGGCTTAAGTATATCGTCAAGCACTTTCATTATGTCTTTATTGTGCCTGAGTATTGTGCCGCCTTTCGCTGCTCCAGTGCCCGCGCTTGCCCCGCCCATTTCTCCAGTTAAAATTTGAAGCGGATCGCTAAAGTTCGGAATCAAACCTTCCCCAAAAAATCTAGCGAACCTAGGGCCGAACAATTTTTTAAAACGTTTTCTATACTTTTCGGGTTGCACCATCTTTTTAGAGCCAGCATATTTTCTTGAGCCGCCCTCTTTACCATATAAACCTAGAAATCCAGTACCCCTACCGACATGCTGAGAACCTTTTATAGTTGCGGTTCTTTTCCAGTCGATGGCATCTAACCCACTGAGCTTCGCCATCATTCCATCAAATTTAGTAGTTCCCGGTGCAGAACTAGAAAGCATTGCCGCCATAGCTTGTCTTACCTTTGGGTAACCTTTGAGCGGTAAATCTGCTCCGCCCTTGGGGTCGTTCATTATTACGTTTCTGTCCGACTTGCTTAACGGGATGCCTCTCCGCCTAGCCGTGCTAAGAAGTTTTCTTCTTTGATCAATTTCGTATAAGTCTCCCTGTACAGATGTAGATCCAAGAACTGCTTTTAAAAATTTATCATTTTTAGTAGTGCTTGTGTCTCTGGCTGCGTCAGATATGGTTTTTAGAAATTGCTGCTTTTGTATGAAATCTGAATTAGGGCGTTTTAAATATGCGTCAACAACCCGACGTAATTGATTGCCTGAGCTAGCAAATGCCCTACCGCCTTCTAATTTTGAAAGAGCGTTTATTGCGTCTCCGAATTTAGCGCCCGGTTTTGAAGCGGCGCCAACAAAACCATCAACTAAATCTGCAGGGACTCTAAAGTTGGGTACAAAACCGCTAGACAAACTATCGGCGCTATAACCCATCTTGCTTCTAAATTCTTTTCTATAAGATGTACCCGCACGGCTTCCCTTGGGCGGAACAATAGCGGGTTGAGCAAAACCGGGGACTTCTTTAACAGCCTCTCTACTATTATAAGTAACTTGGCCAAGCCCACGGATGTTCATTTGTTTTATCTTGCCCGGCTTGTAGCCGCCCATCGCTGCGCCGATTGACTCAACAGCGCCGTCGTCTTGTCTAGAAAAATTAGGTATATGCCCGAATGCCCTAGCTTTTCTTCCGCCGCCTTTACCGCCAGAAGCAGAACCCTTCGAGCTTCCAGCCATGTAAGCCGGTAAAATATTTGTCGCAACCTGAGCGGAGATCGCTGCGGCTTGTTGCATTTCTAATTTTCTCTGCCTGACTAGTGCTAGTAATTTTTGCTCGACAACGACCTGAGCTTCTGTATTGCGAGTCATCGTCGCAATCAGTGCTGGGTTTTTCATTAAAATATTATTAATGATTGTCTGGATGTTTGCGTGCTCCTGAGCAGCTTTGTTCATGCCCGTAAAAGTTCTAACTGCGTCTACTGTAAACTTGCCAAAGTTATAAACAAGCTTGGCTAAAATTGCAGCTAACGCCACAAGACCCGGCCCCTTAAGTACGTTGCCTATACCAGTAAGTATGCCTTCACCAATTTTACCACCAATAGTACTTGCATCTTTTACTGTGAGGGCGTCCGCAATCCCCCTAATAATTCCCATCACCCTTTCGATAGCGGGGCCAAACGTCAATTTACCGGTGGTCGCAGCAAATTGCTCAACCGCCGCAATCGTTTCTTGCACTTGATGATGTAAAGTTTCTCCCAATTTTTCATTTCTACTAATCGCCTCGTTAGTCGCGTCCATCGCTTTTTTAAGCGCGCCACGATATATAGAATACTCTTGACTTAAGTCTGAGACAGCAGCTTTTAAAATATTAACTTGGAAAACACCACCCATTAGTTCTGCGGCGTAAGCTTTCGCAGAGTCGCCCAAAGTTTCATAGGTTTTGGCAAAGTCTTGTAGGATATCTATCGCTGGGCGGACATTGCCTGCGAAATCTCTTGTATTCACGCCCAAGTTTTCTAAAGACTCCCGAACCCTAGACCTTTGGAGTCTTGTAAAAATAGACTTTAAACTGTTACCGATAACAGCACCACCACGCTGAGTCTTTTGCTGCACCGCCGTGGTTATGGCAAGCAGTTCGTCAAAACTGACTTTTGCAGATTCCGCAGCTGCAGCAGAACGCTGAATAGCGTTAGCTAAATCTTCAGAGCTTACAGCAAAAGCCATATCGACGTTTGCTAGTTTATTTACAACGTTAGTAGAATTTAAAGCTGCATCATTAAAACTGTTTAACGCGGCAGTGATTGCGTTAGTAGCGGCAACGACTTCCATACCAGACAAACGAGAGAGAATCATTGCGTCTCGAACCCTAATCAAAGTCTTTTCCACGCTTAAGCCTTGTCGTGAAAATTCGAGGGCAGACTCAGCGACAACCTTAAAAGATTGCCCGGTCTGTCGGGCTACTTGATATAGCGAATCGCCGAATTTAGCTAGCCCTTTAGTTGAGAGACTCATTATGACATTAATCTCTGCAAGCTGCTTCTCTACATTTACGGTAGTTTCTAAGAGCTTAGAAAAAGCCCTCTCTACAAGATAAAGTTGGCCAGCAGAAGCGGCGAACGCCAAAACACGCGCGTTAGAGGCCTCTAAGGACTTGGTGAATTCATCAGCCGCGCCAGTAATCTTACCCAATGGCTGGGTAAACGACTTCGAAGAGATGCCTTTCGCGCCCAGCTTATTTAAGCTGTCTAGGGCTCGCTTGACCTCCTGCTCCGTTCTCCGAATAGAAGCCTTATCTGGCTGGACTCCTACACTGACTGTTGCTGCATTTCTTGCCATACCTTTTACCTAAGAAAACCTCTTATTGTGTATTATATTTACACATGCAAATTACATTTTATGTAATTTAATAAGCTCTTCCATAGATAAATGGCCTCCTTTTTCTGCGGCAACCTGATTAATATCTACCGCGCCGGGATCACTTTGTGCGCCCATTCGATCCAGATCTTCTTTAGTAGCACCGACAATAGTGGAAACGACCTTATCTTTACCCGCTGTAGCCTTACCCTCAGAAAGAACTTTTTCAGCATTTTTGCTAACATTGAACAGTTCTATCAATTTATCTGGGTCATCAAGCTGTTCTTCCGTCGGCGGGTGCTTTAGTTCGGTTAATATGCTTTTGAAGTATCTACCGAAAGAAAATAATTCTGTTTGAGGATATGTTAAGCCAACGACAGGTTTACCATAAAAAATAAAAGGGTTATCTTTACACAAATAAAAACTGTTCAAATAAAACCCGGAGACAGCAAGTCTTTTCAAATTAACATCAGCGAACCTATCCATTCTATCATTATAAATCACTACTACAGACCCCAAAGCTTCTTCTGAAAGCTCATCAAATTCCTCATCAGAGAATAGGGGGTTTTCTAATTTGGGGTCTTTGAATACTGTTTGGAATATATAGTATTCATTGACCTTCTTATTAGAGTAAACCTCTGCGGTCAGGCCTATTAAAGAAAGCTTTTTTTCTATTAGCTCTGAGAGCTCTTCTTCAGCTTTTTTAATGTCATCAGAAATTGAATCGATCTGTTTTTTGAGCACTAATTTAGATTGAGTTCGCTTAAGATTTTCTATATACCCCTCTAATTCTGAGACTTTTCTTTTCTCTTCATTTGCCCAAGTGCCTTCCTCCACAAGAAAGTCTTCTTTTTCTTTAGTGGTTGGTAGGCCTTCTTTTTTTGCTTTTTCTAAATAGTATTTTCGCTGATAATCTATATCACTTGATATACCATTATCCATATGTTTAATATAGAATTTGCCATACTTAGTATGATCAGCCAACGAAAAGCCATTGACAACATCGGTATATATCATCCTCAACTCCTCTTTGGGGACTAATTTATTTTTGTCAATCATCACAAAAAAAGCCCCTCTTCAGGGGCTTAGGATTATTATGGTTAGAGTTAACCCACCCCGATTTCTCCTTGGGGTTCGGGCTCGTCTTTTTCTTCTGCTTTAGATTCTTCCTTGGGTTCTTCCTCGGGCTCTTCCTTGAGTTCTTCCTTGGGTTCTTCCTTGGGTTCTTCCTTGGGTTCTTCCTTGGGTTCTTC
>CAZYHH010000002.1:0-13595 GCA_964647295.1 uncultured Pseudomonadales bacterium | reverse complement strand
GTTCTTCCTTGGGTTCTTCCTTGGGTTCTTCCTTGGGTTCTTCCTTGGGTTCTTCTTCGAGCACTTCCTGCTCCGTTTCCCCGAGCTCAGCCAACAACTCTTCAAACTCTTCTTGATTGGAAGCTCTCCCGACGTACCAAAAACTTACGTAATATAAAATTTTTCTCAAGAGCAAGTCATAGTAACTATCTTCAGAGTCCTCTAATGAATCATAAACTGTCATTTTCTCTTCAAAGGTTTCCCCGGGAAAAATTCCAGTAAATTCGCCATCAATTTCTTCATGAGCAAGATGCACGCACCACCACAATACGGTCTTGTTGCGAGCCCTATTCTCAGCGGTCTGCTCGAACAGAGAGGCTTGGTTCATTTCAAAATTTCTAATTTGATCCTTAAGGACGGTAAGTTCACCAATATCATTCTTAAGTTGGTTTTTTTGTTCGTCGGTTTGCTCCGCGTCAGCAATTAGACCTACTCTTTCTAAATTGTTTTGTAGCTCAAAGAGTCGCATATACATCTCTGCATACTCGTCCTTCTCTTCCTCGGCCATCGTGCCGCCGTCATTATTAAATCTTTTAGCAAGTAGAGCGCGAGTAAGAAGGCCTGCCTTAATTCCTTCGGAAAGAATCACACCGTAATATAGTTCAGCTTCATCATATAGACTGCGGGTGGGCTTCTTAAGAACGATTTTTTGATCGACAGACTTTTCCACCTCTTTTTCAGTGATGACTGTCTCGCCTTTTTCGTTTTCTATAGAATCGCTTTGCTTTACCTTGATTAACCTTGGTACGGTAAACTCAAATATTTTTTTCATATTACTTTAACCTTATATCAAACTGGTCCATATTTTCCTCTAGCTCTCGGATAGTATCATTACCCTCGTCTAGTATTTTCTTTCGGGCTTTTTGATGTGCCTCGTCAGAATTATTATATTGATCTTCATTCATATCCTCTAAAATAATTAGAAAACGCTTATAAAGATTAGTTATCTTTCGACGTAACTGGAACTTGAGAAAATCCTTTTCCCTTTCATCCTTTTCCATAACCTTATTCCTTGCTATTCTTTACACCCATTTTCACCACGAGAACAAAAAAAACCCCGGTTTTTACACCGGGGTTAAGTGAGTCTGATTATGGTTAGTTCTTAGCTGGATTTACCGCCAATGAATAAACCAACATCTGTCTGGTTAGGTCCACCAACCTGAGAGGAGAACGTCAAGCTTACCGACTTATTAGAGCCGATATCACTTGTGAATTCTTGACTGTCAAGTTTAGCCTTCTTAACCTCGTAGGTAGCTTTGTTTTCTAGCGATCCACCGTCCTTACCCTTGAGGATAACTTGGACATCGTAAGATCCATCACTATCAACGATATCGGACAGGTTGCCTGTAGTCAGGTCGCCCATAACCGCATCGATCGTGAAGGTTACGTTAATCGGGAAGTCAATCTCTCGAGAGAATGCGAACCGACTACCGAGTTTTTCAATCGGCGTACGAGTCATATCGAAGCTAACACTGAAGCTTTGGATGTTCGCGTTATCAACCGAGCCCATACCCGCAAAGTCAACTTCAGTAGTAGAAGCTCCAGCCGTATAAAGGTTGAATGAGACATCGCCCGGGCGAAGCGCCGTGGTGAGGTCGGTTGAGTTACTGCTGTGGCTCTCCGTGGCTAGATGACCGTCCATACCAGTTGGTAGAACGTAAGTCAACCAAGTAACCTTGGAACCATCGACCGGATTAATACCCGGGATAATATTACCGGAAGTGTTGGTGTCGAACGTCATGTTCAACCCTTCGACACTAACGGAAGCGGTTGGGAAGTCGCCAACAGCACCTTCAGCAGTATAAGAGGTAATGAACCCATTACCAATACCAATAACACCGTCAGTAGCGGTATCGCCTTTGCCAAGAGCTACCTCACTACCAATGTTATCAACACCTGCAGCAGATGTTTTAATAAAATAATTTCTTTCATCCTTGGTCTTATCGATGATATTGGCAATCGCGCTAGTCGATCCATCAGTCTTGAAACCAAGAATATTTTCGTTTGCTACGTTAGCGAGAATATAAGAAAAATCCATAGACACCGTAGGTGACGTAAGGATGATTCTGTCAATAGCTGCTAATTCACCGAATTGGTTTACATCAGTACGGTCCACGGTGAAACTGTAGTTCGCGCTCTGAATCCTCTGTAGTCTTTTTATGTCGTTGTTACTCTCCGCAAGGTTCAACGAACCTTGGAGTAGATCAACGTGAACACCGGTTGCCCCTGCGGGACCAGCGAATACAGACTCACTTTGATAAAATACTCTATTTCTAGCCATAATTTTTAATCCTTTTCTGTAGTTTTAATTACATTTTTTATTGTTAATTGTGAATACTAATATTTATAACCTAGGATTCCTAGGCTGCTCTAACTCAAAATCTATTAACGCACTAAATACATTAGGGTTCAAGTTAGATAATTGAGAGTAGCTGACCCCCCCAATTTTGCTAACCGACACCTCTTTAATATACACCTGTTCAAACCCGCCCGCCCCAATTAAATCATTGTAATTATAAGGGTCTTCTTGATCCTTGAAATCCCCCAATACATTGTATGGTTGTTGCGCTTGGGGAATGATAGATACGTTAGTTCTAGCTTTGTCCCTAAAAATAGACGTAATTGCGTCTAGCTTGAATTGAGAGTCAGCCATAACAATAGCTCTAACGTCGGAGATTGTCATATCTTCCCCCCCGAAAGCGAAAGGTTCATTAGTGCTTCCCATATTTTTTAACCATACTGATGGGTAAGTTTTAGAGCTAGGGGGAAGCCCGGTTGGGCTTTGCTCAGTCCTGTTCGATATCATGAACTGGGTTTCGAAAAGAAGCTTCTCTTCAACCTCGTTAGTCATATATATATTAACATCTTTAACTGCATAATTACCACTTACGTCAACGCCTGCGGGTTGAGAGTCAGTAAAATACGCCTGCCCCAAGCCATAATTAATTCCAGTAAATTCTGCCGTCCCTCTAGATCTGAAGGTAAATACGCCATCTACTTGATCGTCCATCCAAACCCCGCTCATGATCGTTGCGTTAGGTATGGATTCATCAGAAACAAACTGTCTGAACGGAGATCCGTAAGTGTTATACCCTTGATAAAGGTTGGATACTGGATAGAAATAAGAGCCGAAATTAGTAAAGGCCTCGCCCTTGTCTAAGAGGGTGTGGTCAAACCATAAATAAAAGCTTGACATTATATCGTTGTCGTATTGAGCTTTCATTTACTAATTATTCCTAACTTTAAATTCTTTACATAATTATTAAGCAGCATACTCATATATTTAACGCGCTTAAAGCTCGAACCCAAATTCCCCTGAATTTGAATACCTGCTCCAGACCTACTGGAGGCGACGCCTTGCTGATACATGTAATGACCTATCCCAGATATACCACGCTCAATACCCCTTACCCAGCTTCTTCCAGACTCCCAAGGCATTGGGGTAAGGCCTTCTATATCTTTCAAAACCGGGGCGTTTACCCTGAATTCGTATACACCCTCTTTCATGCTGGTTTTTACAAATTTACTAGTTTTATAAACCATCCCCTTGCCTCTCAAATATTGCTTTATGGGAGAAGTCGGGTTGTCTCCATCATAGAAACCAATAAAAGTAAATAAATTGCCAGTGCCGCCGATGATAGTCCCGCTAGAATTCCCTGCGCCGGGACCTTCGTCTATCTCTTGGGTTACTTCGTGGTTATTAAAATTAGTTATTAAATCCCTCTTCGCTCTATCGCTTATCTCCTGAGCTTTTTTGTGGGCTAAGTCTTTAACTTTCTGATGGCTCAAAGAATCTCTAGCAGCTTGAGTAAAGCTCCTGCGATTCAACTTAACCCTTGTTATCCCTGATCGAATCATTAGTCGGTCTTCTCCAAAAAGTAAACATAATATTGCAAGCCTAAATAATTTTGTAATTTATCATCAGAAATTATATTAAAAGAGCTATTATCCACGATAACCCTTTCTGTTTTGCCGTTTTTGATATAATCTCTAGCGTCTTGTTCTACTTTCATTTTTATTACACCTTTTGACGCGCTAGAACTGACCTCTGCAATGTAAGGTAAGTCTTGTTTTCCTTGATAATTTATCAGTGCGGGAAAAGTCCCCGAGACAGCAATAAAAGAAATATTTTCTGAATCAGAACTCTCCCCATAACCCGCCAAAACATTATTATTAGAGGCTGAAATGTTAATAATTTTTTTTGGCTCTTTATAAACAATAATATCCCTCTTAAAGGTATCGAAATGGTCAGCCAATATACCGGTAAAAGAAGCTGGGTTAAAATTTGTTAATAAATTTGCCATTCTTAATTAAGATTGGTTCTGTTCAAAGAGTTGTTCCCGTTGGGGTCATAAATTCCTTCTACCGTATCATCTCCAGCGACCTGCCTTGGGCAGGACTGGGAAGATTTGTAGGCTGCAATTAATTTATGAAGCTCCTCGGTTTCCTGCCTCTTGACGTATGAAAAAGTTTTACTTAATTCATTTTTATTAACCTTGCGCACGGAAGCTCCATCGGAAGAAACCTCAATTACCCCATCTACAGAGGCGGCACCTAAGGAACTCCTTAGTTGGACATCATAATAATGAATAATATATAATTTTTTAAGAATTGATTTCTGTTGTTCATTTATTTCTGTCTCTACACCGCTTACCAATTGAGTGATTTCTTTAGTGACGGTGTTTATTGAAAAGTCAGAATGAATTAAATTATTAAGTGTCCCGATGTTAACCCTAAGCCAGTAGGCTACGGCGGGTATCGATAAGGTTGTTGGCGTACCTAGCTCTCTGTATAATTCATCTGCGATATCTTGGACCTTCATAATACATTATGAATTACACCACTTTAAGTGATTGCTAGTCGCTCAAAAGGCATTCGGGCCAAATTTCTTTGAGCTCCTCCAAAGAGGTGACGCTAGATAAGTCTGTGAGGGTTACATCTCGAAGAATTTGTTTCTTTTGCTTTATAATGTCGATCTTTTCGGCGTCTCCGATTTCACTCGCGCGGAGAAATTCTATATCTAAAACATTAAATAACCCCCTACGGACCTCTCTCCACCTATTTCTTTGAACCTCCTTAGCTTTCTCGAAGCTAACGTCCACCCCAGAGGAATACTCCCAAGCCTCCCTAAATTCTCTATCACTAGGGATTTCAGAAGCTTCTATTATTTTGTACTCCGCCCCATCAGGCACCCCCTTAGCGATAACTTCATCGATATTCTCTCCGCGAGAAGGGATAATAATTGCTACCCCATCTTCATTTTTATACACTACTCTAATCTCGTCCATATCTAATCTCCAAATACTGCTAATGTTACGAACTCTGGATCAAACTTGGTAACGGAAGAGGCTGTGACGCTAGCCGTAGATATTTCGAAATACGTCGTAGCTACAGTCTTTACTGTTACAGTGGCTACGTCACTAACCAAAGATGTTCCATCTGCGCCGACGTGCTGAGAGCAACACCCTTGCACGCTATAAGAATTGTTACTCATGGCCACGGCGAAAGTGACCCTGTAAATACCCCTACCTAAATCAGTAACACTATTTACATTAAAACTATCCCTGATTGATCTTAAACTGCCGCCACCTCTGCCATCGAAATTAATCCAAGCGGAGGCTAACTGCCCCTTACCTCGTTGAAAAGTATATGCTGAGAAAGATGACATATTATAATTCCGAATCTATGATTACACTCCCCGTAACACCTATAACCGAAAGGTTGGTCATGTTGCCCGCAGAAAGCAGTGCCCCAGTAATCTCTGCCCCACCATCTGCTTTAAAAATATTTTTATTAGTTATTTCGAAACGCTCCACCTTCCCCACGGAAGAGTAGTCAGCATTATTTAAACCAAATTCTCCTTGAGTAGAAATAGCGGGCGGTATTCTTTTCGGGACGGCGTACTCGATATGTATACCAGTTGCCCCACTCACGGAAATAGCTTGAGCAGCGGACACGTTATGTCCATTATCATAAAGTTGTTTTTCATAATATCTATGACACAACTCCAACTCTACTTGGTAAGGCCTGTCTACGTAAGAATGATCTAATGATTTGCCTAGGTTGGGAGCGGATAAAGAAAAGTCCCCACTGCACAAAGAAGTAGAGAAGCTGGAACCGTAACCAAAATATGTACCAGTTACCCATTTGTTAGGTAGATAGTATGTCTCGCACGCCTCCTTCGTTGGTAACGAATAATTTTCACCTACGCCTAGAGCCCAACCAACTATCACACCGATTCCAGACCTATAGTCCCAATTCAGTGAAACGGGATCGTAAGCGCTATCGATTATATTCGCAGAATTATCCTCCCCCTCCCCATGTAGTAATAATACCGTATCCGATTCTTTTACAGAGAAAGATGGCGGGGAAAATGTGGAATGATATTTAGCGCTGCTAGATATACGATATTCGTCCATCCAGCCATCGAAATAACCCCCATTACCAGAAGAACCGATTCTGATGGGGGCCTCTTCGTTATGAAATACTGAGTTACTAGTTAGTGTCGTAGCTGATTTTTCACCGCCAACATATAAATCAAAATATTTACCGCCAGTACGGGTTAAAGCTACGTGATACCAATTCAATGGACTTATTGTTACCCCCACCGGAATATCAAACTTGCCGACCCAGCCACCACTCGCTATGACGCCGAATTTATAGGTAGAACTGACGGGATTACCCTCCCAATAAAATACGTTGCCCGAGGTAGAAGATCGGGTGGTGTTGTTACTGTAGATCGTGCCCGTTTGATTTAGATTATCAAATTTTAATATAGTTTCTATAGTAAAGTCTCCCGTACCAAATTTAAAATCGTCATGGAAACATGTTTGTAAATAACCTGCTGGAGAATATTTTATAGATGATTTTTGATATACATTAGCTACCTCTTTTGTGGTTATGCTAGCATTGCCAATGGCGACAACGTTATGAACCCTATCTGTTGTAATCGAGGGGTTAATCGGAATAAAATGCTCGCGCCATTCGCCTGAACGCGTAATTAAATAGTCGGTAACATAGCTTGCAGACCTGTCTTCGTTTTGTAAATAAATACAGGCCGAACCAGTTTGATCAGACTTGGAGAAGAAGGAGAGGTAGCATCCCCCTTCAGCAAGGTACCTCCAATTAAAGCCTTCCACTTTTTGCTCTATAGAATAAACATCGTTGTCGCTTATATTTTGGGGCGAAGAGTTGGCTTGGTAGGGTAATTTAAGTTGGGGTTGAATTTTTAAAGATTGATCAATTGGAAAACCTATTTGGGCTATGCTTGGGGCGGAATCATTTTTTAAAACGTCAAAATTGAGAGAACCGCTTTTAACCACAGAAAATCTATCTGCGGTATATTGTCCGTCGATAACGTTTTGAAAATAATCTCCCCTTTGCCAAGGGTTGGAGGAGAATTCTCCACCAATTATCCTATTGCCAAACCCCTCGCTAGTCATTCCGGTTGCGGGCGAGCCGGGAGGGCCGGGAGGACCAGTTGTATCATCGCCCTCTTCCCTGTAGACCCCGATGCTGTCTGAAGTATTTGGGCCAAAGGAGTTGAAAGCCAACACTCCAACTATTCCAGATTTTATTCCCGTAGGGGGTATCCCTAAAAATCTAATATTATTTTCAAAGCCTAAAGCTCTGTAGTTACCAAAACCACTTTGCTCAATCCTGATCGTGGTGGCTTTTATCTCCTTCTCTCTATTCGTGTCTGCTCCGTTTACGGTAGTAAATTTATGGACAGTGTCTTGATGCCCAGTTAAATATATTGTTCTAAAATTAGGACCATCATAATCGATGGTAATCAAACTAGAATCTGACTCTTCTTTTTGCTCCCATAAATATTGATGTGAAAAAGTATCCCCAGTATTATGGAGTCTATAGTCGGGTTGATTTGTCCCCACCCCGACTAACCCTCTATTTTTTACGACGAATTCGTTAGAGTTTGTAGAGGTGCCGATTAAAGCAAGGTCAGAATTTCCCGGCTCCGAAACGTGAAAAGTATATAAAGGATTTGCTGTGCGTAAACCCATTTTTCCGCCACTAGTAAAAGCGGCCACGTGACCAACGCCCCCGGGCAAAGCAATATTGATAAGTGGTCCACCTAATGCCGCTTTATTGGAAATCGTAAGGTCGTAAGTAGAGAGGTCTAGAAACCCAAAAGATCCCATCTCTGCAGACCTATAATCAGTAAACTCTAAAGAAGCTTGGTATTGAGGATCTACAGTTTTATAATAGTCTTGCTCGAGCCTTATCTTAGCAAGGCTCCCAGATTCGGCAATGTGAAGAATTTCGTAAGGTAAATTTGTACCTACGCCGAATGTTTTTCGTGGCCTGCCTGCAGGCTGATATAAAGATGCCGTCTGATTGAAACTGTCCTGCCAACCAGTAAGGCCACTCTGTAATAAATATAAATGATTAACTGCCATTTTTACCAATCACCAATTGCTGTTCTTTTCCAGTGGTTTGCGCTTACACAAACATACCAATAATGTTCATCATAAGCAACCAAGCCTTTCTGCCCCGGGCTCGTTTTTGCTTGGGGAGGATTCCCCATCTTCACATAATATGTATCAGTTATTTCTGTTACCTCTATCCCTCTATAATTATGCACGTAGGCCATGTTTTCTGAAAGCGCTGTGAAAACGGGCTTAGAAATATCTCCAATAGAATAAGACTCATCCTTTTCGTATGCGCCGGAGACATTAGGGCTTAGAAAATATACATTCCCGGGGAGAAGCCCTGTGAGATTATCTATTATTCCATGGCCAACATACCTAAACATGCTGTTGCCCGAATCGAAATGCATTAATAATCTAGCATTATCGTCCGGTTCGAAATGTTTAGCTGGCAATTTATTTATAAATGTACCAGTGTATCTAGCCCCAGCACTAACCCTGAGTTCTTCTAAATGGCCAGAATAAGAGTTTGCTTGCCAATTCTCTGCAGCTTTGCCTATCGTTATACCAGCGCTTATTGATCGATTATCGTACAACTCATCAGTTGCGCCGATCTCGCCCCACAGAGCCCTTTGCCCACCGCCGCCAGTAGAGCCATTAAACCATAAACTGAGGTTCGTCCCGCTCCTTTGCACGGCTACGTGATTCCAAGTATTCCAATTGTAATAAGAAGTCGGTGTGGCCAGAGAAATGACAGAATTATCCTCTTTATGCAGTCTAGCTTTAACAGATCTGTCTCTAGATAATTCTATTTCAAATGCCCCAGTACCTTTAGAGCTATTGGAGTATTCACCCTTGCTGAAATCCGTAAGTATGATTTGATTTGCGAGTGTCCCATTTTTATCTCTTAAACCAGTCAGGGCGTTGCTAGTTCTAAACCAAAACTCATAACAAAAATCCCCAGACCCCATATAAAAATTATCGCTTACCCCATTATATGGAGCTCTTACAAACCCTCCCGCATTAAAAGCTGCGCTCGAAGTCCCATACCTATAGATATTGATATCGGGGGAAGTGGGGGTTTTACCTATGGGAGCGTCTAGGTTAACCCCATTCAAAACCGTAAAGTATTCATTTACCTCTCGGTTATTGCTGCTAGAGTCTTCAAGGAAGTCGTGAACGCCCGAAACGAAATCCACTACCCCTACTACGTCAGCTTTGCTCTTGTTGCTCGCCAAAGATTTAACATAAAAATTTGTAGCAAAATCATATCTCACCGAGTCTCCCGTAGTAAAAAGATTTGCCTGATATGCGTCTATCTTTATTCCCGAAGCGGTTGAAGAAACTAGAGAAGTGGAAGCGCTTACCGAGGTTGGGACAACGTCTCCTTCTTTTAGAAGCTTCTTTCCGTAATGATAAATATCTTCGCCATGACCAGTTATTGCTCTCGGTTTCGTATCTTGCCAAGCAAGATTATCATGAACAAACACGGCATCGAAATGCCCAGAAGCGCCCGTGAGGGTATGCTTGAACTTAAAGCTGTCTGCTGATTGAAATCTATTGCTCACTTAAATTTAAAAAACTTTTTTATTTTTCCGAAGAGGCTCTCCCCCTCGGTCTTTTTTTTATTCCAGCCGGTATGATGCCTTTTTTCTCCGCCCCCGAATAAATCCAACCATGATTTCTTAGGCTCTGATTGCTCGGGCTCTAGCCTTCGGGCTTTCTTTTTGGGGGTAGTTTTTCTCTCTCTGTTAGAGTTCCATCCGGAATGCTTTTTGAGCATCGGCCCCTTTTCTATATTTACTGGTTTCCTTTTTATTTTTTTATCTATGCTTATACCTTCCCCTATGATTTGTTGTAGTCTTTTTCTGCCCAACCCCTTTACTGCCAGCCTTGCTGTCTGCTCGGAGTATTTTATAACAACATCCATAACTTCAGACATGGTCATATTATTGACTATTTTATTAGTAATTTCAATAGCCGCCCTTTCTCTTAACTCTTTTAAGGGGATATTCATACTTTTACCCAAAGATTATACTGGAAACGCACCCAAAGTCAAAAAAAAACCGCCCATTTCTGGGCGGTTTAGTCAGGGCTGGCAGCTATTATACGTCGGAAGCTATGTAATGTAATTTATAATTACCGGTTAAAGCGGTCGAGAAACTCACCACAAATCCAGTATTATAACACCGGGCCAATTGAGCAGAAACCACGTCTGCCGTTTCATCTACCCCCTGAACAGAAACGGTTACGCTTGGCAAGTTTGTGAAAGTGTGCCCGAACCAGATATCTGCCTTAGAAACCGCGCCTAAGTCTAAAGTGTTTCTAATAATCTTCTCTTTAGTTAAAATCTCGAAAGCTGTGCCGGCGGCATTTGTAGCGGTCCAGTAGTCCTCGCCTTCGTCCCAAAGAAGTGAAACATTTGTTAAATTACCTCGATCTATTTCGAAACCTGCGTCTAGGGTTGCGTCAATTGATCCTATATCAGCCTGCAGCTTGATTATCCTATCACCCACATCTACCTCGGTAGAGTGAACCGTGGTGGTTGTACCACTGACTATTAGATTACCCCCAACGAACAAGTCCTGACTGAAGAAGCCTGTGTGTTCCCAAGCCTTCATTCCGCCAATCACCTGAGTAGGTACGGTTGTCGATAAGGTACGGCATACTGTATTATCTACGCCTAGGGTGGTTGCCCCACCTAGGGAGATGGTTCCTCCCCCATCTAATCCGAGACCAGCCGTAACAGTTACAGAACTGTTTGTGAGGTGAGCGTTATCTATGTTACCCTTAACCCTAAGTTTGTCAGCGTTAACTTCGATCGTGCTATTATCTACTTGCACGCCAAGGTGTAAAGTGCCACCCAGACTTACGGAGGCGTCACCCGTCAAAGCCGCGTCAGGAACGATAGATATGCTGCTATTTTGTAATTGAGAGTTAGTTAAAGTACCTTCTACGTTAGAAGCTTTATATCCCGTGGCGTCTGTAAGATCAAGCTGCGGGGTAAGATCTGTTCCGCCCAGAGAGAGTGAAATACCACCAAAGTTTACAAAGCTATTGGTAAGCATTGCGTTAGTAACATCACCGTTGGCAATTTTCACCAAGTCGTCTTCGACAGTAATGCCTTGGCCGCCCCTAACGTCTAAGGTGATATCGGAGGCGAGGGTATTGTCGTAGTCGGTCGTTAGACCGCTGCCAGCAATAACCTTGATAGTTTTATCAGCCTTAGTATTCGTAAGGTTAGTAATGTTCGTAGTGTTGGTCGCGATGTTGGAGGTATTCGTCGCAGTTTGCCCAACATTGTTTCCGATCTGCGCGGCCAAATCGCCACTAATATCTATGTCTCTATTCCAGAGGGTTTGTCCGGTGGTTGCTAAATTAGTCGATACAGTAGTTACGTCATCAGCGTTTGCTAGCCAACCAGTATGTGCGCTCTTATCCAAGAGAAGCTTGGCCATGTCGTCTTCGAGACCAGCTTCCCAATAATCTTTTCCGGGGTTATCATTATAAAAAAGTTGGGCTTTGGCTGGTTTTGGGTTTCCGGCATATCCATCGGTTTGTTGGCCTGCTGCCACACCCCAGTCACCAGTACCTCTCCAAACTTCAATACCCGCTGTACCGAGGCTAATACCCGTACCGTTTACTAGACCTGCGTCGCCAGTATTAAGGGTAATAATATTATCCGTAACAGCTAGATCTTTGGTGCTAATATATGTAAGCGCGCCCGTTACAGATATATTTCTCACGCTTAGAACGCCATCAATTGCAAGCGCGGGGTCTGGGTCACTAATAGATCTAGTGATCGTTTGTCCGCCAGCGGTTCTAAGTACGGTGCTATCAACTTTTAAATTATCAGAGCCATCATCATCAAGACCGTCTCCCGCAAAATCGTTAGGTTCGATATTGAGGGTAACCGATCCGCCTAGGCTTACAGAGCCACCGTTTTTTAAACCGTCTCCAGCAGTGACGGTAACCGCGCTGTTGCTAAGGTTAGAGTTGGAAATAGAGCCGCCAAGATGTGAGTTTTGAATCCCGCCAGCTTTAACCCTAATAGTGTCTGTGTCTATTTCAATAGTAGAGTCATCTACCTTGGCGCCCACCTTCATGGTTCCGCCAAGAGCAACAGAAGAGTCGCCAGTTAGGCCTTCAGTAAAATCAAGATTGATAGAACTATGAACAAGCTTGCCATTTTGAATTGTGCTGTTAGCAATGTGAGAGTTTGTAACCCCCAAACCTTTTATAGCTACTTGATCACCGACAATTTGTAGGGAAGAGTCGTCTACATTTACGCCCATGTTCAGGACGCCGCCGAGAGAAACTGTGGCGGCACCCGTTAAGCCTGCGTCTAAATTAGTAAGAATTAAACTACTGCTTAATTTAGAATTGGGAATAGAGCCGGCGAGATGAGAGCTTTCAATACCACCAGCCTTAACCCTTAAAGTGTCAGTATCAATCTCAACCGTACTATCATCTACATTAAGATTTAGGGTTACGTCGCTACCCAAATTACCTCCACCCCCAAGGCCAAGGCCAGCAAGGACTTGTCTACTACTCGGGATGGCGTCTGACCCGAAAGCGACCTGTTTACTATCGAAAAACAGGCCCTCATTAGAGCCTGTGAGCATAAATGCATTTAATTTTAATTGATCAACGCTGAATGTTTGGGGCATAACCTTTTTCCTTCTCTCTTGACGGGATTACACGACTTTAAAGGTTGGGAGAAGAGATAAAAGACTCTAGATAATACCCAGTATGTCCTATTTTCGAAGAGAAATGAGCATCAAAACCAGTATTTGAAATGTCTTTCAAAGTAAGGAAATAACTAGTGTTCCTTTCTTCTGGAACAATTATATTAGCTACAACTTTTGGGATATAAGATAAGGTTTTTCCATACTCTATACCCTGCTCGGACACTCCACTGACAATCAGGGTTTTAAGGAATAAGAAATCAGTGCGTTCTTCAAATCTCCCACTAACCGCCCACAAATCTGACGAAGCCGCATCGCCCCCACCAACTCTTACTCCATTTACATATAAATCCCCGAAGTAACCAGTATTATCAACTTTCAAATTACCCTTGGCTAAATGGAATTTTTCCTGAGGGTTATCTGTGCCAATGCCAATGTAATATTCTGTATTGCTTATGGAGTTCGTTCAAATTCGATATTC
>CAZYHH010000001.1:0-44031 GCA_964647295.1 uncultured Pseudomonadales bacterium | reverse complement strand
TTGTCAAAGATTAAATGGGTCTTCTTCCTCTGAAATATTTTGAAATTTTGGACAACCTTCGTAAGACTTTTTCTCCACTTTCTGCCCTTTTTCTGGCACTAAGTCGTCTTCGAAGGAGCTCTTTATGAAATTGCCTTTTTCGTCTACAAGATTATAATAATCAAAAGGCTTTTTAATGGGGCATTCCCAGCCACTTTTGGTAGGGCCGCACATCCATTTAGTTTTCCAACCACCATCTATCGCGAAGTTGGTCTGTGCGCTTCTCTCATCGAACTTAGAGACTATTTTATTTACATACTCTAAGTAAAGCTCGAAGCCTTTGAGTTCCTCTTTGGAAAACTCTAGCTCTTGAATGGGTGATCTGGGGAATTTGATGAACAGGAATTGAACAATCACTTTGTCGAACTTGTCTGGCCATATTTTGTGCGCGGCTAATGTGTACATCATGGCTTGTACGTTACCCGTAAGCTCTTCCCCTCTAAATTTCATCTTACTACTCTTATAATCTACAATCTTGAGGGTTCTCGTGTCTTTGTACTGTATGGGTTTGTCTATGAAGCCCCTAGCATTCCAGACAGGTTTTTTATTTTCAATTTTGAACGCCTCCTCTGGGCGTTCTATGTACGGCTCTCCGTATATTAGGTCTTCGGAGCCAAAGAAGTCACACTTTAGACCGGTGAGGATCATATCCAAGCACAGGTCGTAGTTTTCTTCGTTGTAGAAACCCTCTTTCTTGAGGAGTATCCTGACTAATCTACAAACAGCCTTGCAGGCTGCGGTAGATTTCTCTGACATAATCAATTCGAAATATTTAAAGTTCTTTTCGGACAATAATAGCTCAAATATTCTATGGCACACTGTGCCGCGAGCAGCCCCGTCATTTCCCGTGTCGGGAAGGTGAAGGTGATATTTTCCCCAGTAAAGCCAGCTACAACTCTCTAAGGTTTTGATCCGCGAGGCAGATAAGTATACTGTTTTCTTCTTAGGCATGGTACCAGTGGTTGATTTCTTGCTTTGTCATTTCTCCAAAGTCGTTTTGAGTGGGCAGCTTAATGCTTACCTGATGTTCGTCAAAATACTTTCTTAGTTTTCTTTGCAATTTCTCCGCAGCTTCATTCCCTGCGAAGTTGTTGTCTGCATCGTTGTTGAGTGAGATGCGTATTTTTTCTATATCATATCTTAATAGGAAATTAATTATTGCTACGCTCGTGTCTAAGCCAAATGTCACTATGGTATTTTTTACTCCAGCGTCCCAAAGAGCAAGCATATCGCCTATGCTCTCTATAAGAATTGCTTCATTTTTTTCTTTTATAATTTTATAGTTAAAAAATAATGGATACTTCCACTCACTTTTGTTCCCTACGTGTTTCCATTTAGGCCTCTTCTTATTGTTCGGGTCGTTAATTAAATCCCTACCAGAGGCTCCGATAAGTTCTTCTTTGTGATTGAATATAGGGAATACATACCTGTCTTTCATCCTGCCCTCCTTAATTATGCCGCCCTTAAACATCCGCAGGGTATCCAAAGCCACGTTTCTGTCTACCCAGTAGTCGTGTTCGGGTACTAGTTTGGATAACGATTCTTTTGGAAAAACTTTTGGCATTCTTATTTCCGGTTTCGGGGTGACCCTCGTTTTTCGGGGCGCGCCCCACTTACTCGCAATATATTCTTTGGCTTGGGTTATGTCGTCTACACCTAGGGAGAGCCGAACCAACTCCTCGAACGTGCCGCTGATGTTTTTGCTAAAATCAACCCAATGACCTGTATCTTTCCTGATTCGTAATACTGTGCTGCTATCAGAATCCCGATAAATGGGCTTGGCTCTTAGCTCTTTGCCCATATCGGTTATGTTCTGATAACCTAAATCCAATAGGATTTCTTTCAGATTTTCTGAGTCTCGCATTACAGTACGTCTTGACTGTCATTTTCGTTAGAATCTTGAACCTCGTAGGTTTCGTTCTCCCTTTCAATAATATGCCTCAATGAGCCCCTTTCGTCAACGGCGAAGTTGCCTACATTAAAGTTTATGAAGTTGGGTACGAACCTGCTCGAGCCGCTTTCCTCGGTCCTTCTTAAAAAGTCTCTATGACCCGCCGCGTCCTTACCTTGGAAGCGGGTTTTAGTTGGAACCAATTTGTGCGTTCCGAACTCTTCTCCGTCAATGGCGACCTCCTCAAGGGTTTTCCGTCTAAAAATCGCAGTGAAGGCAGCGATCCACTGGAGCCTGTCTGACAGGGCAAACGCGGAGCTATCATCAACTATATCTGCCGCTCTCCGGTTTCTAGATTCCCCTGTCCGGTTAAGCTGTATGGCTGTTAGCACTGGGGCGTTCACTTCTTCAGCGACCCTCTTTAGTTGGTTGATTTTATCTCCAATAATTTGATACTCCATGTAATTTTTGCCAAGCGTTTCCCCAGTGAGCTTTACGTAATCGTATATAATCATGCATTTATTACCCCTACCAACCACTGAGTAGTACCATCTTTTAATTATTGAGCACACCCTCTCGATTGGCTTATCACTTACGTGAAAATGGTAGAAATTAGATCCTTTTTTGAGCTTGTCACAGTTATTAACTTTGTTGATAAGGTCTGAATTCTTGGCCCAGTTACCTGTTTCCAAATACCATGTAGGTATATCTGTGAACGAGGAAGCTAATCTAAATTTGATTTCCTCAGTCATCATTTCAGTGTCTAGGTAGAGAACTTTAACATCATTGATTTCGCCAGCCTTAAACCCACAGTCTACGAGCCAAGTGGTTTTACCTTCCCCCGGTCTAGAGGCAATAGAGTAAACATGCCCAGCCTTAAATCCTCCATACATTCTATTGAACTCTTCGTATGGGGTTGCTATGCCCGTATCTTCTTCTGGTGCTTCCGCGCGCTCTTGGAGTAAATCCTCTAAGCCGTCCATAATTTCTACCGGCTCTTCGTCAAACTGGTAGCTAGAGATTTTATCGTTATAAATTGAATCACATAAAGCTACTATTTCATCTACGTTTTTCTCCCCAGCATTACGCACTTCATCTGCTATCTTTTCTGCGGTTTCGTCTATCTCCCTTCTCACCCTCAGCTTAACTAACTCTTTACAGGCTTCTACGGTTGCCCCCTGAGTTATCTGCGTGAATGTGATGCTCGAAATATATTGATGAATATTAATATCATCCTTAAATGCTACCCCCAAGTTCTGGATTTTTGTTGCAAGGAGTACCTCATCTATCTTTTCATTCTTGTAAACACTGTCTCGCAGGACACAGAAAATAGTATAGTGAACATTGTGAAAAAAATCTCTTTCATTAATAAATCCATCTACCTCTGCGAATACTTTTGGGTGTTTGATTAGTCCTCCTAGAACGTGTCTTTCTACTCTCTCTGAATATATCTTACTCATTATTGTTTTCCTTATTATTGTTGTTTTTTACGATTAGGTCAAGGGAAATCCATGACCTAGATGGCTATATAATAACACAGCCGAAAGTTTGTTCAATGAATTTCGGAGAAAGTTTTTCAATGTCACTTTCTTCTATTTCGAGAACTTGAAAATTATTTTTTTCTAACCACTCCCTCTTTTGGCAGTCCCTCTTTATTGATTCTAGGTAATTTAATCTAGAATTCTTGTGAAAAAATTTATTAAAGCTGCCGTGTTGTGGGCCATTAACTTCTACGGCGATCTTCTTTGTTGCGTTTAAGAAGTCCACCTTCATTCTGCTTCCGAATACGGGAAACTCTTCATAGACTATATGGTTTTCCCAGTACGGTTTAAAAAATTGCTTGACTGAAAATTGTAATTTAGAGCGAGACTTTTTGCCCCAAGATATCAGATATTTCGTTACCCTTTTGCTTTGCAGCTTGCCGTGAATGTTATAAAGCCTCACGTATATAATCCTCCACCCACTTTGTAGGTTCCCAATCCAGTAGAGTCTTCGCTTTACTGACGTCAGCCAATGTGTCTCTGGCCTCCCCATCTCGCGCCGGTATAAATTCTGTTTGCCCACCAATCATTTCTGCAATTTCAAGGACGCTGTAGCTATTGCCCGAACCAATATTAAACACCCCACCGAAGACTTCATTATAGGATGCCGCCGGCAGTATGCTCTTAGCCGCTAAGATATTGGCTCTAACAACATCGTCTACATGAGTAAAGTCTCTTGTTTGACCCCCATCACCGACGATAGTCATGTTTTCTCCCGCGTCTCTTTGCATTCGGAATCTTTTTATGAGCGTAGAGTACTCCCCTTTATCCGGCTCTCTTGGGCCATACACGTTGAAATACCTCAAGACGACAGTTTCTAGGCCGTACAGTTTGTAGTACATTGTGCAAGCCTCCTCTGCGGCGTGTTTACTGATGGCGTAAGCGGTTAGGCAATCGGCCGGCATGTCTTCTGTTAGTGGCGGATTATTTTTCAGCCCATAAATGGAAGACGTCGATGAAAATATGAACCTCTTAACCCCGTACTCCTTACAAAAAGATAACAGCCTTACTGTCCCTGTGAAATTATTATCAAAAACTTTCATTGGATATTTTATTGCGTACTGGATTCTTGCGTCCGCAGCTAAATGAAAGACCGTGTCTATTTCATGCGACCCAAAGAGCTCAGATAGAAAAGCGTCACAATTTATATCTGAATTATATATAATAGAATTCGTATTTTTATAGTATCCAGAAGCATTCGCGCTTTTATTATCAACGCTAATAACTCTGTGTCCGGCTTTAACTAAGGCGTCTACCAGATTACTGCCTATAAAACCCCCGCCGCCTGTAACAAGTACCGTCATGATTTTTTTAATACCTCTCTGAATTTGGTAAACAAATATTTACCGATTTCTTTTTCTTCTTCAAAATATTTACTAAGATTATCTACCCCTTGGTGCTGCTTTTTAAGCTCTAACCCCGTTTCGGTTTTAACTTCTTCGATTATCTCGTCAGAGATTGTCACCCAAGCGCCTTTCGCTGTGGCCATTTCCCAAGCGAGCATCATGTCTACGACTTCTTTCTCCACCCATATACTCTTGCCGTTTTTTCTACCGTATCTGATGGGGTATCTCACGGCTATCCCTGTTTTTTCGTTTGGCGTTTTTCTAAATACCACCTTGCACCAGTGCCCTAATTGATCCCCCTTTCCTTGGGGTTGAGTGGTTATTAAGTCTTTGACATATCTTGGCTGAAATTCTAGAATCCAGTCGCTATAATGTAACGCAGCGTTACCACCGGACGCGTTGGTTACTTGAGGCGCAGTTTTTTCATAAGGGTTGATCTTAATGGTGCTCCGGACTTGAGAGATCATATAGCAAATATGGCCTCTTGTTGCTAGTCCGAGAGCCATCCTGCGCAGGAAGTCGGAACTTAATAACGCGCCCCCGCCCACCTTGAGTGCTTCCTCTGCGCCTTTCTCTAAATCCCCTTTCGGTACGAGAGCGTCCATGGAATCAATGATAAACATATACCTCGTATTTGATGGATTATCTTTAACCATTTGCCGCATGAAATTAATGACAGTTTCATAAACATTACATTTAAATACAAACCACTTCTCCTCGCTTGTATCTATGCCCATCCTCTCTACCATGTCGGTGGATAAACGACCCTCTGCTTTAATGTAGATAACTAAAGAGTTATCCATTTTTTGGAAATTCTTAGCGAAAGCTAGGCCGCAGGAAGTCTTGCCCCCCTCCGTGACGCCAGAGGCTCGAATAACCCCCGGTTTTATGCCCCCTCCCATCTCTATGTCCATTAGCAAGCTGCCGCTGGATACCGTATAAACCCTTTCCTCTTCAAAGTTGTAGTGATCCCCCTTGTTTTGTTCGAGGTATGCCTGAATTTGTTGTTGTGGGGTTACCCCGCTTTCTGCTTTAGTTCTCTTTGCCATCTCTTAAAAATTCCATTAATGTTTTGGGTTTTTTGTTTTTAGTCTTGTTATTTTTTAAAAGTTTTTTATCTGAAAGCTCATACTGTTCTGGCTGTTCGAGGTTTAATTGTAACAATCTTCTCTGAGCAGCTAAGAAAGCTTTGCCTTCGCTCGTAAGAAAAAAGGAAAGGGTGTTTCCGTAATCTCTGGGAGGCATCTTTTCCCAAAAGTCCATGTCTGGATAAGCCTTGAGGAGCTTTTTGGCTATGTTGATTTCTTTTCCCCAGCTAATAAACTGGGGTTCTAAGCAGAATTTGCTTACAATATACTTACATTTGCTGTGGTCTGTATTTCTTGCCATGTTGTTCTTTATCTCTATTCTCTATATCACATATTACCATCCTTTCTACAAGATTGTCAAATGAAATCCTTGGTTTCCAGTCGAGAACCTCTTGTGTTTCTGATGCATCTCCCCATAGTAATTCTATTTCTGCTGGTCTGTAAAATTTAGGGTTGACTTTCACTAAAATTACTTGGTGTTTTCCTTCGTGGTTTACGAAAAGTTTTTGATCTACGCCTTCTCCTTCCCAGTATACGTTTTTAATACCCGCGTGGAAAAACGCTCTTTCCGCGAATTCTTTTATAGAGTGAGTTTCCCCGCTAGCTAATAGATAATCTCTCGGGTGATCCATCTGTAGCATTTTCCATACGCCCTCTACGAAATCTTCACTATCACTCCAGTCTCTTTTCGCTTCTAGGTTTCCTAACTCTATGGGGGTGACCTTGGGTGGATGACCCTCAACCCATTTGTCCGTGTTAAAGAATTCTTCGCGAGCCTTCGCCACCCCCTTCGTGATCTTTCGGGTAACAAACTCTTCGCCTCTCTTAAGCCCTTCGTGGTTAAACAGAGTTGCGTGTACAGCGTAAAGATTGTAAGATTCTCTAAAGACTTTAACTAGGTGTCTGGCCGCACATTTTGATGCGCCATACGGGCTACGCGGCCTGAGTGGGTGGTTCATGTCTTGGGGTGAATACGCTACGTCTCCGAACTCCTCACTACTCCCGGCGCTATAGAACCTGCATTTAGGCTGGTATCTCTTTACGGCCTCCAAACATCTCAGGACGCCCATAGCATTGGTGTCGAAGACCTGCATGGGCATATCCCAACTGATCCCAACAAAAGAATTGGCAGCAAAATTAATAAAATAATCTGGTTGTATTTCTTGTACTAGTTTATCTATGCTGTATTGATCTGTAAGGTCTCCATAGACTAATTGAAAGTTTGGATGATTTAAAAATGATTCGCAATTACTAAAGTTTGGATTAGACGATCTTCTCGCCATCCCAAAAACTTTAATGTTGTCTAGCCCAAGAAGATACTCGCACATGTTCGAGCCATCTTGCCCCAATAATCCTGTTACTAATGCTTTTCTTGTCATAAGCTCTTAATTTGTTCTGCTATTTCTGGTATGTATAGTTTACCATTAAGCTTTTTGTTTGTCGATAGTGTTCTGTCTACTGTCGGGTCTGCTTCCATCGGATTGATTTTAATATTTAACTCAAATCTAGTATTTATGCAGCCAACCAGTACGGATTTATTAACTGGGGTGGGGGAAAATACATGGAAGAGTCCCTCTTCGTATAGTTCTTCTCTCATGATTTGCATGCAAATTTTACCATACTGGTTTGTTGTGACGCCGTTCCACCAGTGGTTTGTGAAGCCGTTAACTGTCTTGTCTTTCTGGGATTTCACCCAAGCAATTAAGCTCGCGTGTTTGTGAATTTCTTCCCCGATTATACTGGTTCTCAGAACCATACAATTTGATGGTTCCCCTAAGGATTTCGACCTGCCGTAAAAATCAACCTCGTCGTGCTCACTATCTTCCGTGTAGCCCCCGTCTTTACCAGAAAAAACGCAGTCGGTGGTGATATGGATCATTTTAATGTCATTTTCTTGCGCCCACGAAGCGAGCTTGTGAGGGAATGCTCCATTGATATATGCTGAATGGTATGAGTTATCGTTGATAAACGGTTTGATTACCCCAATACAATTAATTACGTAATCGTAATCTGTGCCACACTGTTTGGTTAAGTCGTGCTTCGTAACGTCAAAACAATAATCTTCCGAATGATTGTTTGCTCTGCGAGTCTTGGTCACTTTAAATGAGTTGTCAAGAGAAAGCTCTTTAACGACTGCGTTGCCAAGCATGCCCGTTGATCCTAGTATTAATACTCTCATAATTTATCTATATTCCAAATCCCATATATCCCAGTTGTCATAGGGGAATCTTATGTCGTCACCCAAGCTTTCTTCTAGTGTGCTTGTGGAGAAAAATTGTATAATTGTACCCTCAGCTAAATTCATGAACCCGTTTGCGTATCCCGGCGGTATCCATAGCACCTTAGGGGCTTGGCTGGAAAGTACGCATTTAAATACCTCGCCCTCCGCGCTAATTAATCCGTCATGCGCGACACCTTCTATGTGTTCTCTAACTTCCATTTCGACCGCGCCTACAAGGGCAGCGCCTTGCGCCACGTAAACATACTTGCCTTCTTTTTTGTGCCCGTGCCAAGCCCGAATGAACCCCTGTCGGTGGTTATCTACTTGGTAAAACCTTTTAACCCCGGAAAAGTTAAAGTCATTTACGAAACGTACGCTGCCCCGATCATCTACCGCAACGCCACCGGATATTAAATTCGTGCTCATTATATTAAGTTACCACAATTCGAACTTTTCGCCAGAATGTCTCCTCTGTTCCTCTTTAAGAAACCCTTCGTTAGAATAAACTGGGTCTTGAGGGTCAGATATCCTATCTTCTTGGAATATCTTTGCTATTTCTTCAATGCCTTCCTTGAGGCTGTACTTGGGCGCCCAGCCAGTAGATAATATTTTTTCGTTTTTGACTTTATAGTTTCTTTGATCTTCGAACTCCATCGCCGTGTAGCTTACTTCGGCGCGGGGGATTGATTCTTTAATTTTTTCTGCGATTTCTCTAATTCTATAATTGTTTTCTGAGAGATTGTAGAGCCCTGTTATATTGTTTTCTAGACAAAAAGCAACTGCTTCGCCGACGTCTTTCACGTGAAGCAAGGGCCTCCACTGATCTCCCCCAAAGACAGAGAGCGATTGCCCTGTTGCGGCTCTGTAGGCCAACACGTTAGCTACTAAGTCTAGCCTTATTCTGGAGTGTTCGTCGCCCAACCCATATAATGTTCCAAGTCTAAAAATCAAATAGTCTCTAGCATTTTCGGTCACGTATTTTTCTGCGCCGAGCTTGGTTTCCGCGTAAATTGATAAGGGGTTAGGGATATCCTCCTCGTCGATAAGATTGTCGTTCTTGCCGTACACGGAGCAAGTCGAAGTGAATATTATTTTCCCTTGATAATTATCTACTAACCATTTGACGGCGTCTTCGTTATCTCTTTTGGATTTCTTAGCGTCTATAGCGCATGCTCCATCGCCCACGATAGCAGCTAACCAGATAACTGTATCGTATTCTGGTAAAATTTTTGAAAGTTCATCTTTATTCCAAGTATAACCTTTAATAAAATTAACAGGCTTAAGGAACCGGTCTTCGTACATTAGGCTATCAAATACTGTAACATCATGCCCCTTTTTCAGGAGTAGGTCCGTCATGTATCCACCTATGTAACCTGCTCCGCCTACTATAAGAATTTTTTTACTCATAATAAATTATATTAAATTGATTTACTTTTACCCATATTTTTTAACCTCCGAGTTAAAGCCTGCGTTTTTATCCCCCTTCTGGTATTTCGCGATCATGGCTACCAGTTTTTCATCTATGCATTTTTTAAGTCTAGCTCTTTCTTTTACCAGTCTGACATCTTCTACAGACGCCCAAGATTTGAAGTCTTGCTGCTCTCTATTGTATCCCTCTTCTGGTATCAGCATCACCTCGTCTTTTAGGGTGTACAATTTAAAGTTAACAATAGAAAGTCTATCAACTAGCTCACCAAAGGATAGTAAGTCTTCGAAGGGGTTCCCTAGCTCGTAACTTCCGTCGAAATTTTCGACAGAAGACTTTATTATTTCTTCTATATTTTCTGATGCGTTTTTCATGATAAATATTTCTGGGGATAGTCTGTGCAAACAGCATAGCATTCCCCAAGGTTCCCGTCAACCCCCTGCTCCGGTTTAACGCAGATCGCCCCTTTGAATAAGGGTTTCCCGGGGAAAACCCAAACATGCCCATTAGATGTTATAGTATAGTCGTCTTCCTCGTGCCAAAAGCAATGGATTTTATCGTCTCGAATCATCCTTTCTAGGGCGTCTATATTTTTTGCATGACACCATAATCGCTCCCCTCTCAGAAAGAGCGCCTTCACAAAATGTGTCGGGGAATCATGACCCAGTATGTAGTTTCCATTTATTGACCAAACGTCTACCTCTACATCGAAACCAAGATTTAAGGCCCGTCTGATGTGAGAAGGATCATTTTCTAATAAAGGGTTTGGCCCGTCAATGTTTCCCCTATGGCATATTACCCGCATGACTGTAATGTTATACCATCACTAAAATCATAAGCATGCACCCCCAAGCGTCGGATGCACGTATGAAATTTTTGGGATAGATTTTCTATGATATTATCACCCAAGCATTGCTCGCTAGTAAATGGGTTTGTTATTTTTATGTCTAATAATAAATTGGTGTTATAAAAAAAGTCTCCGCGAAATACAAAAAATTGAGGCATTATGTCGGTTGTGTCGGGCCCTTGCAGCCTGCCCCCTTCTATCCCATTTGCTGGGTCCGCGTTGCTAGAATGAAAGTCGTGGCCCACAGCCTGCAAGACAAGACCAGACTCTCTTAGCGTGGCTACGTGAGGTTTAATTTGATTAATATCAAAAAAGAGTGTGTCGCCTGTCGCCCCTATGACTGCGTCGAGATTGTTAGTAGTCTCTCTCAGCTTCCGAAATCCGACTGAGTAATTTCTACATATGGCAGCGGACGGTAGCGTATATTTATCGTGGTCGGGGGCAATGTTTGGTAATAAAATATAAGAATCTGTATTGTCTTTTATGTAAGTGAGCGCGTCCGTATCTTTATTGTCGTCTGAGTGAGCCACTACGATAACGCATGAGGAACACAGATTCCGTATAGACTCTATCGACTGACGCACGGTGTCGTGCTCGTTATACATCGTTATAACGATGCCGAGTTTAATTTCTTCAGTCGTCATGATGGCTAAAAAATCTTTGCAAGTCTTCAGGGGTACCAAGGCCCCACATTTTATCTATGTGAAAGGTCTTTATTTTTTTATTGTCTTCGATAGCTTCGTTGAAAACTGGACAAACATAAAACTCATTATTTACTCTGATGTTTTTTTCTATCATTTGCTCGGCATATTTTACGTAGTCTGAGCCCTTGCTCCAAAAATAAATCCCAACAGTTGCTACGTTGCTTATAGGCTTTTTCTCTGCGACCTCCGTAACGAACCCGTCCCCCGCTAGTTTGGCGTAACTCCATTTGGGATGGGTTGATTCAAAGGACAAAATCCCCCCGTCAATTTCATCCGCCATCATTGAGTACATGAATTCGTTACTATCCCACTCTACGAACTGGTCCGAGTTAGCCATCAGGAGCGGCTCTTCGTTATTAATGTATTCTCTAGCCAGCAGGGTCGTGCACGCCGCGCCCTCGGTCATTCCGTCTACCTGTACTATTTTACAGCCCGGGGAGATTTGGTTTAAGGTTTCTTCGAGATTAAATTTTTCGTAGTGCGATTTTTGAACGATAAATATATGCTCTGCGTCTACGTTTATGTTTTCAACGACGACTTGGATCATCGGTTTTCCGTTAACATCTATTAGGGGTTTGGGAAATGTATAGCCGGCCTGTTCAAACCTGCTGCCCGCACCCGCCATTGGTATTAGTACTTTCATTTTTCCGCCTTGCCACTTGGGTTTAATTTTGCTTTTTTGTTCTGCCTTGCCTATGGTGTCTTTTACTTTTTCGTAAGTAAGATCTAAGGAATTTATCACAGGGCATAGATGTGCGCCAGAATTTAATGCGGCTTTTCTGCCTATGTGGGAATCCTCTACAATGACAGTTTGGACTGGATCGCACCCCGCTTTAAGCATACATCTTAGGTAAACCTCGGTGTTTGGTTTTATATTGTTTACGTCTGTTTGCGAATATAAATAATCTATGAATTCAAAAAACCCACGCCTAATCAGTTGGAGCTTCGCTGTTTCCCTAATAGAATTCGTGGCGCACGCTATCGTATAGCCCTCTGCCTTTAGCCTTTTAAGAATATTCTGTAATCTTCCGTCAATTGAGAACCTATCGATAACCTTAGAGGTCATTTCTTGTTTGAGTTTCCAGATTAAGTGGTGGTCTTTTTCTGGGAGGCCCTTCTTTTCTGTTAGCATTTTGAGTTTTTTAGACGTAGCTAGACCATCGTAAGTAGAAAGGTGTTCGTCCCTGTTGATCACGTACTCTTCCCCGACCTCCGCTAGCGCATCATTAAGAGCTTCGTAGTGAAGCTCTCTTGCGTCCACGAGGACTCCGTCTAGATCAAATATAATTAATTTAATCATTCTTCATATACTCTATCACCTCGCTAACTGACTCTTCCAAAGAAACTTCCGCCTCAAAACCTAGTAATTCTTTAGCCTTTGTTACGTCAGGGATTCTCCTTTGTACGTCGTAGGAGAATGGCTCATCACTTTCATATCGGAATGGGCGAGGCCCATTAATTTTTTCCCAAACAATTTTAGCTAGCTCAAGGACTGTTGTCCCTTCTGCCGTTGAGATGTTAAAATCTTGATTAATAGCCCTGTCGCTTTCCATAACTGTTTTAATTCCTCTCGCTATGTCTTTGCCATTCGTATAACACCTCACTTGGTTTCCTTCTCCTAGTATGTGGAGTGGGTCTTGCCCCATTAATACTTTATTTATTAAATCCGGTAAGACGTGCGACATCATTAACTTAATGTTGCCGCTTGTTACTTCGTGTTCTCCGAGAGCCTTCTCCTCGCCCACGCCAACGCAGTTGAACGGCCTAACTATAGAGTAGGGTAGCCTATATTGTTCCCAAGCGCCTTTAGCAAAAAATTCCGAAGCTAGTTTCTGGAAGCCATATGTTGAGGATGGGGGAGGGGATTTGTATATGTCTGATTCTGGGGTTGGGTAAGTGTCTGTATTCTCGAAAACCATACTACTAGACAAAACAATAATTCTTTTAAGGTCGTACTCCTGCCTCAGCCTGATGGCTAAATCAAAGGTATTCGCTAGAATTCTCTCGTTCGTTGCTAGTAGATCGTAGGCATATTTGTGAAAATAACTAATACCACCAATCATAGCGGCCCCTGCCACTATAAAGTCTACGTCCTTTATGTCTGGGTGCGGTTGCCTGTTTTTGGGGTCCCACCGAAGTATATCATTCTCTGTCTTTATTAGGGTAAAGTTCGGGGAAGCGTCGTGAGGCCGAACGAGAGCCCCATACTTAGAGTAGTTATCTACCCCAACAACCTCATATCCCGAGCTTAGTAGCTCGCTGCATAAATAGCTGCCAATAAATCCTTGTGATCCTGTTACTAATACTTTCATGAACTTTATTTATAAAATATAAAATTTTCTTCATTCTGAAGATTAACGTTCTCCTGCTCTACGGAAAAACCGTGATCCAATAAAAAGTGTAGGGTTTCTTCTTTATTGTGGTTGTCTTTATATAGTGCAACCTCGGGGGTTTCTGGCACCTCGATCTTGCCGTTTTTGACTATAGAAATATAGTCGCCCAAGCTTTTAAGAACATCTAAATCTTTACCCTGAGCGTCTATCTCTAGCATTTGAATTTCATCAACGCCCCTCTCCTTGATGAAGGTGTCTAGTCTAGTGCACTCCACCTCTATCGCGTCAGAATCTATCTGTTTAAGATCGGGTCGGTTCGGCCAAGTTTGGGATAGATGGTCTTCCATTTTTAGCAAAGAGCCCGCCCCGTTCATCCACCCTCTCCCCGCGACCCCTTCCATATCAAGGTAGTCTGTGGTTGCAGGGTAAAATGTTTTCGGGTTATCGTCTATGTCTACAGCTTTTTGTATAACTTCGTAGGGGGTTGTGGTTGGAACTGACGCACACCTATTGCGTACATGTTTTGCGAGATGGGGCACCGGCTCGAAACCAAAAACATAGTCCGCGCTAGGGTCTGTGACGTAAAGGCTGAAATCATCACCAATACTGAGGCCAACTTCGATTATGCATTTCATATTATTCTCTCATTCCTTCGAACACGGTTGTTTTAAACTTTTTGTTTTCCTCTTCTATGGCTTTAAATAAATCCATGTTTAATCCTAACTCTTTAACTAGAGCCGCCATGGCTGCGGTATCTTTGGGAAGGCAGACCCCACCGTACCCCCTGAAATTATTATTAACATCTAAATACATATCCGTTGTAGTCTTCCTGAGAATGAAAGCGTCTTTCATTTTGGTGTAATCCGCCCCCAGAGCCTCGCAAACTTCATAAAATTCATTAGCAAAAATAATCCTAAGAGCATTGAAAACGTTAGAGTAATATTTTAATATCTCTGCCTCTACGGGTTTTAGCATCACAATATTTTGTGGGTAATTTCCGTGAGATTCTTTTATTAAATCAAAATTGTCTTGACTGTGTGTGCCTATAGCTAATAAGTCATGATTCTCTACAAAGTCGCTAGAGGCAGACCTCTCCCTTAAAAACTCAGGGACGAAGCAGAGGTTTAGCCCCGTGTCTCCCGCGAACCTGTCTGTCGATCCCGGCTTTACTGTAGATTTTATTGCTACGATGCCTTTGTATTTTTTATCTTTAAGCTCGCCCACGACTCCTTCAACTATAGACACATCACAAGACCCGTCTTCTTTCTGTGGGGTGGGGACACAAATATAACAAATAGACGAAGGCAGCACGTCATCAATGGATGTTTCTAGTCTTAAGTCATGAGGCAATACCTCGTGCCCTAATTTTTTGAAACCATATTCACAGGCAGAGCCAACTACCCCTAACCCTATAATACCTATCTTCATGCTTGTGAGCTTTCTCCCTGCACGAAGTGGTAAGTTATACAATCTCGTGCTATAAAATTTTTAAACCCGACCGATTGAAATCTGTCATGAATTATTACATCGCCGGTCACCCCTCTTTCTATCGGGGGCATGGGACCATAAGATTCAAAATGCTTTTTAGACATCAACCAAGAGCAACCGTCGGTCCTATCTATAACCCCTAGGGAGGAGCGAAACTCTGTAGGGTGACCCCAGTAATTCAAGGAAGCCTTGATGTCTAGTAATTTTTCATTTACATCTTTATTTATTTGGTCACAAAAACGCTCGAATTTTTCATAACTAAAGGTCTCAAAATCGTTTCCGAATTCTTCCGTAAAATGCCTGCTATTTGACACCCCGAGTTGTGTAAGTTTGTGGGCGTTTTCTATTGTATTAGCTTGCAGGATTGTTTTCTCGTCAATCTTGCCGGCTTGTTCATATAAATGTAAAAAGCTATCTCTGGAGAAAACTTGATCTGATCCCCCCCTGAATACCCAGCCGTCTTTGGCTTCGCTATAACCCAAGTTCCAACAAGCGTATAAATTATGAAGGAAAGAATCCGTAGGCTCTTCATAGATATGGGTTCTTAAGTTCTGAGAGTCGCAGTAATCTAGGATTTCAGAAGTTGTCTGTTCTGGAATTTTTTTATTTTTATATACAATAACTAAAAATTCTTTCTCGCACGGGAGTCGATCAAAAGCTGCGTACTCTTTTATATTTTCGACATGCCCCTTGAGAAGGGATAAGTCTTTGCCAATTATTGTATAATATGTAAACATTATTTAATAGCTTTCAGTAGGTATCGTACGTCTGGTCCGTTAGGCGGATTGTCTATTGGGGCAGCTTGAACAACGGAGAAGTTTATATCGTGCCATCCATAAATTTTTCCGTTCTCTCCTAGAGGCTTATCCCTGTCGAAGTAGTCGAAGGTTCTGGTGGTGAGTGGCATTTTATGGGTTGGGTCTGTCCAGAAATTGTCTGACCCAGCATAGGGCGAAGTAATTTCTATCTTCGAGCCGTTAGAACAAACCCTATAAAGCTCTCTAACAAAATCTATAAATTTATTTTTATCTATATGTTCGAGCACGTGATTCATTAATACATACTCTGCGCTATTATTCTCGAATGGCCAAGGAAGCACCTCTAGGTTATGTTCTACGTCCACGCGGCAATCACCCATGTCTACGTTTACCCAACCCTCTTTATAATTATTTCCACATCCTAGATGTAAATTCATTTTGAACCTTTCACAATTTCTATTATTTTATTTCCATAGGTTTTATAGTTTATCCAAGCAACCCTTTGCCTTCTATTATAAATCGGTTCATAAATTTTTTCAAGAGTTTCACTTAATTGCTGCCCGTTCCCCGCTTCGTATAAATAGTCTGCTTCGAAGTCTGAGTTGATCCATCCGACATCTGCGCTTATGATCGGTGTCCCTGTGGCGTAAGCCTCGATTAAAGACATGGGTCCGCCCTCCCATAAAGATGGTATCAAAAGGTAGTCTACCTTGCCATATAAACTTGGGTATGTCGAGTAATCTTCATTCTCGTGGCACTTTGTTTCTATCGAATTGCTGTTAAAAATGTCTGAAACCTCTTCCCAATCGCTCCCCACGAATAGGAATTTAAAATTTTTCAGAATGTCATATTGGGCCATCGATTTCATAAAATCGAAACCCTTCCCTTCGTGGAACCCTCTCTGGAAGACTCCAATTAACGGCTTCTTGATGGGAAACTGTTCACCCACTTCGCCGGGATACAGTACGGACATTTTTTCAGCTGGGTAAAATTGCTGAAACGCTTTTTTATATCTTGTACACATATGTACGATGTGATCTAAAGATAGCCAATGGTTTTGCATGGAGTTGGTGGAGTCTTCATGCAGGTGGGTAAAGAATCCTATGTCAAAAATTGGGCTCTTACCTCTATAACAATTAAGCACGTCTATGTAGAAGTTTGCGTCTGCATCACTGATAGGTCTGGAAGAAATTTGGAATACGTCTGGGTTAGCGATTGCTATTCGTTCGGAAATTTTTTGCAATATCCATCCAGAGTTAACTGTTACTATATTAATTTTCATTTTTTACCCTAAGGATATGCCATTCAAAATTAAAAGGTTCACCAAACCACCACGGACCGGCTTCCTCGCTGACCTCTTTACTGCTTTCCTCTACCAAAGACTTCATCTTGGATGCAGAATAAAAATATAGCATTGATTTATTTATGCCCTCTATAGTTAGAGGGGAAAGTTGAGGCTCTTCGGGCACCAACGACGCAAATTGAAACGTAAGTATTCCATCAGTCTTGAGTTGAACCTCGTTTAGGATTCTGAAAACTTCTGCCTCGTGGTTGTGCTGCATGACTAAGTGGCAGACAGCAAGATCTACAGGTTCAATTGAAGATAGATTTTCGGAGAGGTATACTTCATCACAGTTTTCGCTTGCTAAATTTATTGCTACTTCTGAAACATCGCAACCGATGGTTCTATTCCCTAGCCCCTTGAAGTGTTCTAGAAGTCTACCACGACCGACCCCGATATCTAGTATGGTTTTGTTGGTGATTAGATGGCTGTCGAAGACTGTCCCGAAATTATGATAAGGATCTAGCTCTCCAAAGGAGCCAATTGTTACGTAAGAGTTCTGCTCTCGAACGGCCTCGTATAGTTCCTCGTCATTACTATAGGTTGCTCCGTTTAAGTTTTCGTGGTCTCTGTCCCACCTCTTCTTATTTATCTCCCCAAATGTTTGCATGCCGAGATTTTAAATTAAAAATTTTATTTTTTCTTTCGAGCTTGGGTCTCCAGCGTTAGTCAGTTCTAGCCAGTCTGGTAATAAATCTTCCATGATTTTCCCGTCCCCAATAGTATTGATCGTGGTCAGGGTTGATTCATCTATGAGCCTGAATAGTTCCCACCCAGTTTGCCCCCTATCCCTGTATCTTATATATTTATCTATGATTTGCTGGTCTGTCGCGAACCCTCTATGGATCAGGCTATACGGCGATCTTGCGACGTTGGCTAAGCTTAAGGGCTTGGGGAATTGGTCTTTGTGCAGTCCTTCTTCATCCTCAAAATGAAGGTTTCCTAAGTTTTTCCACATGGCTGAAACACCCCACTTATGGAGTCCATGGAAACCGTTATCTATTCTGTAATGAGTATCGCTTCTCCAAAGATTGTAGTGACCGAGGGAAATTATTTCAGCCCCTTGTTTTTCTGCGCCGTTTATTATTTTCACCCACCTTTCTTTATCTAACGCTTTTTTTTCTAGTATGGTGTCCCCGTCCATCCAGAATATCCAATCTGTATCGGGGTGATCTTCGAGGAGCTTCTCTAAAAGTCTTTTCTTACATCTAATTTCTGCACCAAAATCATTAATGGGAGACTCTATTACGTGAACGTTGTCAAATTTTTTGTAATATTCTTTGCTTCCGTCCGTGGAGTCTTGGTCGTAAATATAAATGTAGTCACATACGGACTGCATGCATTTAAACCAGTTCTCTAGGTTTCCCTTCTTTATCTCGTTCCTGAGTTGAGTAAATCCTACTATCTTCATAATATTTTTTTAATTGCGGTTACTATTCTTTCTGAGGTTTTCCCGTTTCCTAGCCAAGCTTTTCTCATAGAGGGTCGAGAGTTTACCCAAGCAAGGCTCTTGTCCCAGCTTGCGTTGTTTGGTTGAAACTTTGACGGTTTTGTGTTTACGTCTAACATAAAAGAGCAGCTATTCGCCACTGATTCAGGCCTTTCTGTATAGTCTCTAGGAACAATGACTGGGGTTTTAAGCAACGCCGGCTCTTCTTGTGCTGTCCCCGAGTCTGATATAATAAATAAGGAATTATATTGCTCTAATACAAAGTCTTTATAAGACATTAGGTCTACGGTTTCTATTTTTCCTAGGTCTATATCGCCCCCTTTGATGCTGTCAATTGTTCTTTTGAAGTTTAACATTTTTATTGGTAAGCTGTATTTCTTTGCGCATAAATTTGCATAAATAATAATATTTTTAAGTCTCTCTGGGTATTTAAAATTTTCTGGTCTATGGATATCTAAGAGGATAGAGCCTTCACTTTTATCTTTAGGTAGTTCGATGTCTTTGCATACCTCAACTATTGTATTGCCTACGATATATATGTTTTGCGCGGGAAGGTTTTCTTTTGTGAGCTTGTCTTTATAATTGGAGTGGTAAACGAAGTGGTAGTCCGAGCAGTGATCGCAAACTGTCCTGTTGATTTCCTCTAGCATTCTTTTATCACCTGACCTCATGCCTGCTTCGATGTGGCCAATAGTGTACCCTTCTTTTTTAAGATCTACGGCAACGGCAACTGAGTTGGAGTCCCCTAGAAATAAAATCATATCGGGCTTCATTTTTCTATCTCTTAATAACTCAATTAATCTCACAGAAAGCCTACTCGTCTGATGAAAATGTTCTCCAGATTTACTGCCTATGCTGAGGTTATAATCTGGCTTTCTTATTTTTAAATTTTTAAAAAAAACCCCAGACAAAAGGTCATCATAGTGTTGGCCGGTATGGATCAATATGTGATTAAAATTTTTATCTAAAGCTTTAAAAATTTTAGACATTCTAATGAAGTCCGGCCTAATGCCTGTCACTGTCACTATGGTTTTATTCATTTACTCTCCACCCCGTCTCTTTTAGCGTTGTATTTAGGTAAAGCTCTTCGCAGCTGTGCCCCCTGAAGTAATTTGTGGAGTGGTGTTTTTGGTGAAAAGTCCATGGAACTGGGTTTGGATTGAGTGGATTGGGGCTTACCCGCTCTATGTCCATATTTTTTCGTCTTATTCTGGCTATGAATTCATTGTCGTCAAACGCAACGCAAGGAGCATACCTTTCGTCAAAGTAATTCAAGTCTTCTAGGTCCTCCCTTGTGATTGCCGAGGTAAAGTGAAGATCGCACGGCCTATGGTGGGCGTGATTGTACCAAGAGTTTTCATCACCAAAACTGTCACAGGTCCTTTGGGGTAGGCTACTAAGAAATCTTCGATTAAATTCCAAGAATTCTTCTTTACTTTTCTGAGAGAAGTCTGGGAGGTTGTGTGTTTCGATCGTGCCTAGGGAGTAGCAGGCGAAGGATAAATATTTATTTGCTTTTAAGTGGTCTTTTACGTACGCTAGAACATCTGCGCCATGATAACATTCAGAGTTCTGTATGATTATCGCGTCACCCTCGCATGCCCTAAGGGCCTTGTTGAAGGGCATGCATGCGTTGGCGTATGTTTTTTCTTGGGGTTTTATTTCGATCAGTCTTATTTTGAAATCAAACTGATCCAAGAAGTCTATTTTCATAGCCTCCTCCGAGGCGTCGTCAACAATAACTATTTCGTGCAGGCTCTCTTTAAAAAAGGAGATGCTTTTTAGAGTTCTAAGAAGCTGCTCCTTCCTGTTGTAGTAAGTCATGGCTATGGAGATTTTCATTTATCTTTTTCGTTCTCTCCTAAAAAATTTTGAGCTTGATCCCCTTGCCCCTCTCGTCTGGAGTGCACCCCGACGAAGCCTATGTGGTCTACGTAACTATCTTTAGAGCAGAGTATCTTGTATCCCATTTTATTACAAAGCGTCACACACTGCCAGTCCCAGCAAAAATGACTATGGCAATCGAGTATGACGTTTGGGTCTACCTTTTCAAAGATATCTCTATTTACAGCCAGCGCAAGACCTCCTACGGACTTCTTTTCGCAAAGTTCTGCGTCTTCACATACCCCGCATTCTGGGTGGTTTTTGGTGTTAAAAACGCTTAAGAGCCCGATGTCGTTATGGTCTACCAATTTCCTTTTAATAAAGGAGAGCCACTCTGGATGGTATATGGCATCTGGGTCAGTAATGGTGAGGAACTGGTCATTGGTTCGCTCGAAGGTCTTTCTGATAGACTGATATACATTGTGGTCGCACCCCAGATTTCTTTCGTTAAAATGTATTTTGAATTTAGTATCCTCATGCCCTAAGAGAAAATCTTTAACGCCCTTTTCAGAACTAGCGTCATCATACACCCACAGGTAGTCTTCTTCTTTTATGTCTGTCGACAACAGCGAGCTAAGAGACCTCTTTAGGTAGTCTAGCCTGTTGTATGTGGGGAGTACTATGTTCATCACATTATATAATCCGAAAACAATCTTGTCTCCTCCCTGTACTCGACCCCCTCTAGATTATAAAGGCCGCACCAATCTTTCACCTCGATTTTGTCTTTGTGGAAGTCTGAGAATGAATTGTAAACTGATCTATTATACCCCCAATGGACACCGTTCTCAGCCCCTATGTTTTTAACCCTGCTAACGACGGAGAGTACTTCGTCTCTCCCCTTCCGCGTGTGTTTATTCATTAGCCCGTCCCAGCCGCCGTACTTATAATTGGTAGTATATTGCTCGAAATCAACCGTCTCTGGCTCTTCCCATGTGTGCTTTATCCCGCCCTCCTCTTCCCAGCGGTCTATCCATGTACCCCACCCTTGATTGGAGAACCACTGGTTTCTTTTATACATAGACCTGTCCTCTTCCCTATAGATTTTATCAACATTGTTATAGTGCCCCGCCGAGACCGTGTATACTGTACTGTCATCTTTAAATTTTTCTTTACAGAATTCGTGAAATTCTAAAAAGTCTTTAGATAGCACCGTATCATCTTCTAAGAGAATTACGTAATCAGAAAGCTCGAAGGCCCTAGTTAAAGCTCTATGAGTATTGAGGGTGTGCCCGACCCGCTTTTCATTCACGTTAACTTCTACGTCGCAAAAATCTACAGACTCCAAGACGTTAATAACTTCTTGCTGGGGGCCGTCGCAAAACGGTACGAATTTATATTCGGAAGAGTTGGTGCAGTTGGATAAAGAATCCACTACTTTCTGAGTATATTCAGGCCTTCTGCAGGCCGTCATCGCAATAACCTTATTCATAGACAAAAAAACCCCTAAATTCTCTATAATATAGAGCCTCTAAGGGCTTTTGTCTAGTTATTTATTTTTATCAGATAATACGGCGTCCAATTTCTCTTCGAGTCTGTCAAACCTATGGCCGAAAGTTTTCATAGCGTTCGAAAAATCGTCTTTAGATACGTATTTTTCAGGAATTGAGAGCGCAAGGTCCGTTATATTTTCATGTAACTCTCTGTAGTCATGCCTAGTTTTCTCTAGGAGCGTGTTGTGCTGGTCTCTCATTTCTTTCATGTACCCAAAGACCATTTTGAAAACCCATCCCCCGAGAAGAAGGGCGCTTGCCAGCGCGATGTCTAGGATGATTTTATAGTCCATGTTACTTATAATTACACAAAAAAATAAGCCCCCCTCAAGAAGAGGGGGACTTTGGTTAAAAAAGTTGACTAGGAAAGTATTATTTATGTAATAATTTCTTAACACCCACGTACACCATGGGCAAGCCAACAGTCAAGGACAAACTCAAGCAACCCATTAGAGCGCCGCCGCCTAGAACTACAAGACCTAGGCCTTCCCAGCACCCAATGTGAGTTACGTGTGATTTTACTCCCTTATAAAGCGACATAAACCTATTCCATAAGTTCGTATGCCACTTTTTCACTGTTTTTCTACGTTTTCTTCTCATAACAATTTAACCCCGTACAGCGAGGTCACTTATAATTACACGGGAAGTGTAAATATAATATGCACTATTATGCATGCCCATATTGTTTTCCTGACGCAAAGAACAGGTTAAAGTGTATGCCTAGGACTATACACGAGGAGTCTGGCTGCAATATATGGCGTTGTGTAAATTCGAGTTGCGACTCTAGGTTCGTGGGTACGGACGAGTTCCTCGAAGAAGTAAAGAAGAAAATAAAAGATGGATAACTTAATAATAATATTAACATTGATAATTGCGCCTATTGTATTTTGGAAAATATGGCGACACGATAGATGGAGATAGTTCGGTATAAAAAAACCCCCGAATAAATCGGGGGGTGTTCACACCTTATGAGGGGTCTTCTATTCTTCCGTATCGCCGCCGGTATTTAACGTCGGCCAAGGAACATACAAGGAGATGAGTGGCACAGTAACTCCAACACCCCCCTTCAATGTAAGGTCAAAGACCTTTTCCTTGTTAACGTCTGTCCCGATGCCGATGCTGGGTAGATTTTGACCGACCGTCAATGAGCCAATAGTCACAGAATTCTCCGCGCCTACTGTCGCGTTGAAGTTCTTTGGACCGATGACCACAGAGGGTACGGGTACGTCTACCGCCACGAATGGCACGTTTGCCGTTAGGCTTTTTCCTAGCCCAGCGTTGGCCAGTCCATGCTCGAAAGAGCCTGTGCCTACGGTGAGTTCGGGCATTTTTGCCTGAGCGGTTACAACAGGAGCAAGGTCTACGGTCATAGCGTCCGCGCCTGTCTCTCCCACTCTGACCGCATTATACGGGTATTCCTTGGTTGCGTTACAACCAACTATCATTAGTGCAAATGCACCTAGCATTATGTTTTTCATTTTCATTTGTCTAAAAATCATCTTCAAGGGAGCCTGAATTTTGGTAGTCCTTGACTTTTCTTTCGAAAAAGTTTGTCATCGCCGCCGTGTCAACCACCTCACTAAGCCAAGGGAAAGGGTTTTTATCCGAATCAAATCGATACTCAATATCAATAGCCTCCAGACGCCTGTTGCCGATGTATTGCATATAATCAATAAACATATCAGCGTTAAGGCCCAAAATTCCTCTAGGGAGAACGTCTTTAGCATAATCTACCTCTAATTCAACGGCTTTAATAATATGATCTACTGTTTCTTTTTCGAATTTTTTAGTCCATATGGACGGGTTCTGTTCTTTGATTGTATTAATTAAATAAGTACCAAACTGTATGTGAAGGCTTTCGTCTCTAAGGGTATATCTAATTTGGTCTGATAACCCCGGCAGTTTGTTCTGCCTCCCCAGTGCAAGCAGCATGGCGAAACCACTGAAGAAGAATGTGCCTTCACAAACTATATAGTAACTAACAAGGTTCCGCAAGAATTCTTTTTTGCCTTCCACTGTTTTCGTGGAGAAATCTGGGCGATTAACGTTCGTAGTAATCTCCATTAAAAAGTCATCCTTGGCCTTGATGCTCGGCACGTTTAGGTACGCCTCGTATACCTCTGACACTTTTAAGCCGTAAGAATCGCAGCAAGTCACGACGGTCCAGTTGTGGAGACTCTCTTCGTAAGCCTGCCTCAGGATGTACTGCCTGCATTCAGCATCAGTGACCCACCTCGCAACAGTGAGTAAGAGGTTGTTGCCAACCAAAGATTCGCTACCAGCGAAGAAGCCAAGGCATCTTTTCACGAGTAGTTTTTCATCCTTGGTTAGGGTATCCCCTTTCCATTGATCTATGTCATCTGACATATTAATTTCTGAGGGTGACCAGTTATTCGCTACACCCTTCTGGAATAAATCCCATACCTGTTTATGTTTGTGGGGTAAAATTTGATTCACCCCAGCTATTTCATCACCCAGTATTAATCCATCCTTCATTATTGACAACTTTCGCATGTTGGGTCTAAGATTGAGCAAGCCTCAGGAGTAATAACATCACCATCAGCACCACCTGAAGCAGTATCGCCATCTCCACTTTCGCCCGTAGATTTTTCAATTTGACTAGCCGATCTGTTTCGGAGATAGTATGTGCTTTTGAGTCCTCTGTTTCTCGCATGTATATATAAATCGTTTAAGTATTTAAGGGATGTTTTATTATTAAATAGGTTAAGTGATTGGCCCATGTCAATCCATTTCTGCTTTGCTGCGGCTGCATCAATAAGCATAAACTGATCGTGGTCGAAGGCCGTCATGTATCTATCCTTGATGTCTTGGGGCAGTTCTCCGTTAAGCCTCATAACGTCTCCATCTACAGCCTTCAGCATCTCGATTAAGTTTGCGTCCCAAGCGCCTATTTCTTTGCACTCCCGGACAAACCATTCATTTACAATCATAAGATTCCCCGATTTATTTTCGTAGACAAATAGGGTTGAGAAATCTGGCTCGATAGATGTCGAACAGCCCTGAATGTAGGATATGGTGGCCGTTGGCGCAATAGCCATCGTATTGCTATTTCTCATCCCGTGCGCTTTGATGTGGTCTCTTATGTTTTTCCAGTCCACTTCTGGGGCAAAATTCTTTTTCCTATGGGTGATTGGCTTTTGGCCTAAGTAATCTATTAAGCTTTTGTAGGTGTCCATCGGTAGGGTGCCTTGGCTCCATAGCGAGCCATCGAATGATTCGTAAGGGCCCTTTTCTTTAGCCAGCCTCGAGGAGTTCAAAATACAATGGTACGAAATAAATTCATACAATTCATCCGAGAATCTCACCGAGTCTTCTGAAGAAAAATTTATTTTATGTGCATGAAATACGTCTGCCCAACCCATTGTCCCTGCGCCAACCGGTCTATGTCTAAGGTTTGCCTTCTTTGCTTCTGCTGTCGGGTAGAAATTCAAATCGATTACATTATCGAGCATCCTCATTTGTGTCGCTATGGTTTTCTCTAAGAGCTTATAGTCTATCTTACCGTTCGTTTTTAGATGCTCCTTTAAGTTTACCGAGCTTAGATTACAAACTGCCGTCTCCCCTACCTCGCTTTTTTCTCCACCAGAAAATAACGAAGGCTTGGTGTGCAGAAAAATCTCCGTGCACAAATTAGAGCTATGAATCGTGCCCTCGTGATTATTAGAATACCTAAGGTTTGCATTGTCTTTAAATGTCATCCATGGGTGGCCTGTTTCGAATAACATCCTCAGCATCTTTTTCCAGAGGTCTTTGGCCTTCACGGTTTTGAAGTTATCTATTTCTCCCGCGTCTGCTTTCTTACAGTATTTTTTATACGCCTTGTCGAACTCTTCCCCGAAAAGTTCATGCAAATCTCTAGCGTCCGAAGGAGAAAAGAGATACCAATCTAAATCCTTCTCGACATAATTTAAAAATATATTGGGCAACCAATTTGCTGTATTCAAGTCGTGGCAACGCCTGCGCTCGTCACCTGTGTTTTTCTTGAGCTCGATGAAATCTTCAATATCTAAGTGCCAAGGTTCGATGTAGGCGCAGCCTGCGCCGGGGCGTTTGCCGCCCTGATTAACGGCTACGAGGAGGTCGTTATAGATTTTAAGCCAAGGGACAAGACCGCTAGAGGAGCCATTCGTTCCCTTAATGTGGGAGCCGGCGGCTCTAAAATTAGTGACATCGAAACCTAAACCGCCAGCATATTTAGATTTTCTAGCTTCTTGCCACGCGCCCTCGAATATGCCATCAATGCTGTCATCGAAAGTGTTGAGATAACAAGAACTAAGCTGACTACGAACAGACCCACTATTAAAAAGAGTGGGCGTAGAGCAGCACATGCGAAATGACGAAAGTGCTTCATAAAATTCAATAGCTTTCTTCTCTTTATTTTTTTCATTCAACGCAAGGCCCATAGCCACTCTCATCCAAAATGATTGCGGAGACTCTAGCCTTCTGCCGTTTATGTGAAGAAAGTATCTATCGTTTAAAATCTGCAGTCCGAGATATTTGAATTTAAAATCTCTTTCTAGGTCTAGTTTTTGGGAAAGTTTTTTGAGATCAAACTCTAGGAGCTTTTCATTCAACATTCCCTCTTTGATTAGAAGTTTAATGTTCTGGACAAAGGATAGCCTGTATTGGTGATCGAAGGCGTCTTTATCTACGCTGCAACCAAAGACCTCTTTATGTATATTCCCTAAGAGGAGTCTAGCAGCAACCTTGCTGTAGTTGGGCTCCTTTTCGATCTTGCCTCGCGCAGACATGATTAGGGCCTGATCTATTTCTTTTGTGGAAATTTTATCGTAAAGCTGCACGTTTGCGTCGATCACGACCTCGCTAGGAGATACGCTTTCTAGGCCCTCACAGGCCCTCTGAGCGCAGATATTTACTTTGTTGATGTCTAGGGCCTGCAATCTTCCGTTTCTTTTTTTTACATTAATTTTTGTGGTTGAACTCATAGTGTTGTGGGTATTACATGTGTGTTATTTTTTTTGATAAAATTTTTCTCTTCTAGCTTAAAAAAAAGGAAAACAAAGCTAGGACGTGTAGCGAGAGGGGTCTTGTGGGTGCTTCTTGCCTTTTCTGGAGGTCTCATAGTCCTTGAACCATTTTTGCTTCACGGGGTCTTTCCCCATTAGTCTCTCCCTTTTCTCGCTTGCCTCTCTCGAGATGTCTTGTAGGTCCCCTTGCGTATAGTTTTTGTTTTTTGTTTTTTCAACAAAATCCATAGACGAAGTGGGGTTGAGGCTTCCATCTATGGCAAAGTTTGTCGGGGTGTAGACCCTTTTCCATTCCACGCCCTCCTTGTCGATATATACGTGAGCGTCCTTCATAGATTGCACTACCTCTATGACCTCGTTTGTTTCTGGGTGCTCGAAAATATAAAGGGGCATGATGTTATAGGGCTCCCATCGTCTCTACGATTTTATCTACCATCTTCCCCGCTGAGAACTTTTTCTGTAGGGCTAGCCCCGCCTCGTTCACCCTGCTCGCTCTTACTCTCTCTATGGCCTTTTCACAACCCTCTATGAAGGCGTCCTGCTCGAAGTCGAAAATATTTCCCTGATTGAATGGGCCATCAGACTTAAAGAAGAGTCCGTCTTCTGCCGGTATTTTTTCAGATGAGTCTACTAATACGGAATTTTCTTCCGTCGCCCATTCTTTATGGGCGTGAGCATTTAGTATGACGGAGTGCGCGCCCAGTGCTGTCGCATGAAACTCCGGTAAGGCCCAGCCTTCCCCCCCAGACATACCGATAACTACATCCCCAGAGTTTAAGTAGTCGTTATATAGTGAATTTTTCGGCATAAAGCCGAGGAATTGTATGTTAAAATACTTTTTGCCTTTGAGGGCCGCCGCGATAATTTTATTATTATCTTCGGGCTTGAAAAACGGATTGTAAACAGCGCAAGACAGAAAGAAGTCCTTGTTGTTCCCATACTTTTCAGACCAAGCTTCGAGGATTTTGGTGTGCCCTTTTCTTTTTTCGTACTTACCGACCAGAAGAAAACAAATCCTGTCGTCTTGATAATATTCTTTATCAAGCTTTTTGAAATTGTATTCATCGAACGCCAAAGGGAGAAGGTCTACATTGTCGCAGCCCGCGCTCCTAAACGTATCCACCGAATGACTGCTGGAAAACAATAACTTAGCTTGGTTTGCTCCTATGTTTTTTTCTTCTAACGTAGCTTGGTCTAGCTCGTGAAAGGAGAGCAGCGCTTGTTTCTCAGAGTATGATTCGAGCGAGCCGTTCAGATGCCAAAGCTTGAAGATGGGCACGTTTCTCTTATGTTCTTTTATCGCCTTCTTTGTGTTGTCAGAAATCCACTCAAAAAACGCTCCGTCTTCTGCCTGTGTTTCGAGGTTGATTTCCCCGATTGGGAGAATACAGGGGTTCAAGTTTCTTTTGTATAGCTCTTTTAATATTAAGAGAGAAACCTGACCGAAGCTAACCGAGTTCAGGGGTAAATTGAGGGCAAAATTCATATTAAGATATTAACACCTGCGTTCTTAAAAGTCAAAAAAATCGGGAGCAAGGGTCGAAACACAGACAAAAACCCTCGCCCCCGACGTGTTATTCTCTGCTAGAGAATGTCTTCTGCGTCGGTCGCGTTTTCTTGCGACTGGGCAGGCTCGGTTTGCGCGGTGGCCTCGTACTCTTTCGAGGTGTAAAGCCTGAAGTCTGGATGGTTGTCCGCCTTCTTGTTTTGGTTAGGAAAGCAAACAACGTTTACGTCTTTGCCCTCTACCTTTAGCTTGCCAGAAAGGTATTTCCGACCATTCGCGCTTTGTTTTTTCCAGAGCGCACCGAGTTCGCGCTCGTCCCATTCGTTATTTTGCTTTTCAGCCATGCCCTAACTATAGCAAGGCATTACGGGCTTGTCAACTTTTTTTTAAAGAAAATCTGAAAGGGCTGTGCTCTTAACTTTTTTGAATACTATGTCTACCCCTTTATTGTGGAGGTTTATGGCTGTTTGGGTGCTTACGTTGAGTTCTTTGGCTACTTTAACCCAAGGCATTTTTATTTTTGCACCTTGAAAATATCTAAGTTTAAATATTTTTTTGATTCTTTTATCCTGCAGTTGGTCTAGTAAATTAAATATATACTCTACTTCACTTTTAACCTCCTCTCTATCCCTTTCGGTTTTTTGATCGACATAAAAATCAAGATTTTGATCCCCTACGCACACGTGTTTGTTGCTGTTTATCAGGTTCAGGCAGTAATATCTGACTTGGTTTCCGAGCCACGTGGAGAATTTAGTTTTCTTGTCTGGATTAAAACTCATTGCAGACTTGTAGACTATGTAGTCCTTTTCTCCGTATATGTCCGCCAAACAAATGCCTGAAGACTGCATTGCTGAAGAATATTTTTTATATATATCGTAACACAGGGGAGAGTGCCTGTTTATTAGTTCTTTGAGGCTCTTGTCACACTTCCTTCTCTTGACTCTCTTGACTAGCGTTACGTCTTCTGTTATTTTTACGACTTTGCCCATGTTCTTATCAACTCCTTAAAGCTATCCAGAGTCATGGGGCATTGCTCTTTAAAGAGAAGTATGTTTTGGTGCTTACCTTCGGTTTCGAAAACCCTGAGTGGGGTACTTGCGTACTTAGATATTAATTTTCGTTTTTCCGGAGGTACGTTGTACGTCTCTATAAAGGGGTTTTCCTCATTTCCCTTTTCGCTTATGACGTACTCAATGGTTATTAAATTCTTGGGGTTAGCACTTATATCCTTAAAAACATAAATTAAATAATTAAAGCGAAGGTCTTCAACCGCTCCTTTAAAGGCGTCTGTCGAGTCTATTAGCTCCTGAGCCTCTATGTATTTTCGGTTTAGTTTTACGAAATCCACGCTTACGTGGGCATAAATTGGGATGACCTGAGGGATTTTGGCTGGACCGCTAAGGTCCGCCATAATGCCTTTAATGTTCTTCCAGTTGCTTTCTTCCAGCGACATGTTCGGTGTACCAATCTAAAAATTGTTGCACATTATGTCGCACGTAGGAATCTAAATCTTCCTGTGTTCCCGATCTATACTCCCACTCTACACGATAGTCTGCTTGGGATTTTATTTTCGGATCGTTGCGAGCCTCTTCAGGGTTCGCTGGCTCTCTAAAAACTCTTTCCTTGTCTATCGTTTTGTATTGAGAAATATGAATCAGTACGCCTTCTAACTCTTTCTTTAGCCAATACACTTCGTCTTTCTCGAAGTCGTCAAACCTAATATCTGTTATACAAATAATATCTGGTTTTGGCTTATATTCTAATTTAAGATCATTTAAAAAAACCCTAAGCCTCGAAGTAAATAAATCTATCCAGTATCTTCCGAGAGAGCTCCTCCTTCTCATTGTTCCATGAAAAACTAAAAAGGGCCTAAGTTGCTCTTTCTCTTTTCTCGTGCAGTCTGTGGCGTCTATTGCGTAGGCTGTTCTGGTAAAGGAGCTAACCTCTTCTTTCAGGCCGTCTGCGATTGCCATTCTTTGGGTGTTGATGTTTTTTTCTGCTAGCTTCTTTTGTAGTGTCGTAAAAAATAAATCTTTACCTGCGCCAGCAACCCCAGAAATTCCAATAAATAGGGGGGGGTTATATTCCGTCGAGCAGTCCTGTGTCGTTTGCATCTTCTTCCGTCTTGTCTTTTATTAGAGTAGCGCAAATTGTCACTAATGTCAAGACATTAACCTCTGAGATGTTTGCTGGATCACACATACTGGAATCATCCCCTATGTATTCGGAGAACCCATTAATCACGTGAGAGATTTGAAGGCATGCGTCCGGGCCAAGCTCAACGGTTTGGGGGAGCGAATTCAGGGGCCTCCTTAGGGTCCATACCTTTCTGCCGCCCACTTCCGCAGAAGAAGTAAATTGCATTTCGTTAAACTGCTCTAAGGCGTTTATAACGCACGCGCTTTCCCTATCTTTGTCTTGATCTTCTTGGAAAAGCTTGTTAAAGTCATATTCAAGGCAGAAGCTATCGTTTTCTGTGAACCACTCATAGAGTTTTGCGGAAGCAGTTAAAATTGTCATAACTATTTTAAAAAAAAAACACTACTATTTCAAAGAAAATGAAAAGATTATCTTGGGAAGAATACGCCTTAGAGCTTGCCATTATTGCCTCGCGTAGGAGCGAAGACCCCTACGAGCAAGTGGGCTCGTGTGTGCTTCGCCACGACCATAGCGTGGCTGGATTAGGTTATAACGGTGCGCCTAAAGATGTAAATATAGATTGGTCCAATCGTGACCAGAGGCGGGCAAGGGTTATTCACGCTGAAGTTAACGCTCTTAGGTATGCCCGCCCGGGTGAATGTTATTTACTTGCCTGCAATCTGCTCCCATGCAACGACTGCTTGAAGCTGGCGGCAGCGTATGGGGTTGAGAAAATTATTTTTAAAAAATTTTATGATAGAGACGACTCCTCGTTATCCATCGCTAAGGAATTTGGTTTAGACCTTCATCATTATGGAGATTAAATTTAAAAAATTAGAAACTGCCGCAAAGCAGCCTCTTAGAGCTAAAGAGTCTGACGCTGGCTACGATCTTTTCTCGACGGAGTCTTGCGTAATTAAACCTATGGAAAGGAAGCTCGTTTCCGTGGGCATCTCTGTCGAGATACCTGAGGGTTATTATGGTAGGATCGCCCCCCGCAGCGGGTTGGCGGTAAGAAATGGGATAGATGTTCTTGCTGGCGTAGTTGATTCTGGTTATAGGGACTGCTTGAGAGTGGTGCTTGTTAATTTGAATCTACCAGAAGGGTTAATCCATCGTCCTGATTCATCTATGTCTGCCTATAGTTCCCTATTTGGTTCTCCTTTAGACTTTAGGGTTTCTTCGGGAGACAGGATCGCTCAGCTTATCATAGAAAGATGCTACGATGTAGATTGGAAACCTTCTGCCCGTTTATCTGACTCCGAAAGGGGCTCTGGTGGGTTCGGGAGCACTGGTAAATAATTTTTAATTTGACTATATCGAAAGATGTGGTTATAACTATGAAAACGGTAATCCGTTTAAGCTCGCTGAGAGCAATCAGTGGAGTTTGCCTTTAGTGAGACCTTATGGGTCAGAGTAGTCTGAAAGACTGAGCGGAAACTCACAGCTAAAGGAGTCCGTGCGAGAGTGAATGCCTCTCGAAAAAAAACTGATAGTTAAATGCTATCGCAAATGCCCCGGCGTGTTGTGGTTGGCTACTGTAAGGAGTTTTAAAGCACAGTTTCTCCACCTGTTCAAAGGTAGGTAGCTTCAGATTTTGTCTGATCGTATTCGTGGTCATTGAATGTCCCATCAAGTAAAACACTGGGCCGAAAAAGCAGAGACCATGTTAATTCATGAAGCCCCCTACTTGGGGGTTTTGTGTTTTAATTTCCGAAAAGCAGTATCCCATGTGAAAATTTACTAGAATTTTAAATTATACATGATAATATGTTATATGTTTGCAAGCTTCGAGGTTTTACTGTTCTGCGTTGCATTAATTGTTACAATCTTAATAATATGGTTTAAGAGTGACGCATTTATTGAATACCTAGAGCTTCTCGGTTGCAGGAAGCTTTTTTATGTTAACGAATTCAGGGCGCAGGACCCCCTCCTTTCTACTAACTATCCTAACTTCTTGCTCTGCCAAAAGAACTGTTTCTTGAGTAGGCTGCTCTCTTGTCCGACCTGTGTTTCTTTCTGGCTTTCTTTGGGGTGCTGTGTGGGGGTTGGGTTTATGAATCTACCGGTGGTTTATTTATTATCCTTAGTTGCTTTCAGGCTATTTGAATACATTGAAGGGTTAAGCGCATGAGTGAACCATTAAGGGAAAACACTTCAGTCATTACATTGAGTAACTGGGCTGAGTTTTATAAGCTATTTGTCAACATGTCCGGAGAAAGTAAGTTTTCCTACAACCCCCAGCTTACTAATTGGGCAAATATAGCAGCGACATTGGGGCAGGGTTGCGGGTGCACCAGAAAGGCAAGGGAGGATTCGCTTGAATCTGGGTACAAATCTATGGCAATATACCTATCCCCTGAGAATAAGCGGGAAATAAAGGATTTCTACCAAGCTGAAAAAATAATTTTAAAAAGCGATAATTTAGAATTTTTAAGCTTTTGATTGAGTCTCTATAAGAACTCATGAATTCTACATCTAAGACACCCCCGAGGAAGAAGGCCGCCAAAAAGAAGGTCGCTACTAGAAAAGCAAAGGCTACAAAAAAAACCGCCAAAGTCAAGGTTAATAGGAAGGCTAGCAAACCCCTTAAGGCTGAGGAGCCGAAGCCGAAAACCCTCGTCATAGAGAATAAGCCAGAATTTTTTGCTAAAAACGGATACCTTCCCGTCAAGGAGTTCGTTTCTCCTGAGCTATCGAATTTTTTATACAAGCAGTTGCTAATGAAAGTGGAGAGGAATGAATTTATTACGGACCAGCAAAGCCCAGACCAACCTGCTTGGGCAGGGGAAACATTTTTAGACGCAATACTGGTTGAGCACCAGAAGAAAGCGGAAGAGTTAGTCGGCTATGAGTTGTATCCGACTTATACTTACGCTAGAATGTATAATCCCGGAGCTATTCTGGATGCCCACAAAGATCGACCGTCCTGCGAAGTAAGCTTTACCTGTACCTTGGGGTTTGAGGGTGAGCCACAGTCTTTATTTTTCTGCGAAGATAAAAAGCCTGAGGAAGAGCTCCCAGCGGGAGAGCTAACAAACGAAGAGATCCAAAGAGACAGAATGAAAAACACCCCCACAAAGATGGTGCTCTCCAAACCCGGAGACGCCGCTCTTTACAAGGGGTGTGAGTTAATCCACTGGAGGGATGAAGTGAAGAACGTCAGGAACCTTGCTCAAATTTTCCTTCATTACGTCGCAAAGAACGGGCGCAATTCCACTCATAAGTATGATGGCCGCCCGCCCAGCTTCTTCCTGAGAGGCCCCTTAGACTAACATGAGATGCCCCAGCTGAGTCAAAAAGTTTTCGTGGCAGGCCACAAAGGCATGGTCGGCGCTGCTATATTAAAACTTTTAAAAAAATCAGGATACAAAGACATACTAACTGCCGACAGGTCAGAACTAGACTTAGTAGATCAACACGGGGTTAGGGATTTTATTTTCTACAAGAAGCCCGATGTGGTAATTGATTGCGCAGCCAAGGTTGGGGGTATCCACGCGAACAATGAGTATAGGGCGGATTTTATATATCAAAACTTACAAATACAAAATAATATAATTCATTCCTGCTACGAGTACGGTGTTAAGAAACTCATCTTCTTAGGAAGCAGCTGTATTTACCCTAAGTTTTGCAATCAACCCATAAAAGAAGAGTACCTCCTTGCTTCCCCGTTAGAGCAGACAAACGAGCCCTACGCCCTAGCCAAGATAGCTGGCGTCAAAATGTGTGAGAGCTACTACAAGCAATACGGTTGCAACTTTATATCGGTGATGCCGACAAATCAATACGGCCCCCACGATAACTATCACCCAGAAAATTCCCACGTGATGGCGTCGCTTCTCAAAAGATTCTTTGACGCAGTTAAGAGTGGTGATCCAGAAGTTAAGGTGTGGGGCACAGGTAAGGCCAAGAGAGAGTTTATGTACGTAGAAGACCTTGCCAGTGCGTGCCTCTTCATCTTAAATAATATTAATGCGAAAGATATTCACGACGAAGGCGTTTCCCAGTTAAACATAGGCACGGGGGAAGATATTTCCATTAAAGACTTAGCTTATAAAATAGCGAGCAAACTGAACTACAAAGGCCGAATATCCTTTGAATTAAATAAACCAGACGGCACGCTCAGAAAACTCCTAGACGTATCTAGGTTGAAAAGATTTGGGTGGAAGTACTCAACGAGCTTAAGCGACGGACTAGATCTTACCATAAATGACATAGAAAACAATTACAATTATTTGACAGAACGATAAAAAATTAATAAGATTATTATATGAAAAAACTACTAGTATTCACCCTTGCTCTTGCTTTTTCGGTTGCTGCGGCGGAAAAGAAAACATCCACGGCAGATCACTTGCAGAATGTTTCCGTCACCATTAGATCAGAAGGACCGTTTTCTAACGGAGAAGGATCTGGGGTAATTTTTACACGAAAAGATAAAGAAGGAAACTCAGTGAACTTGGTATGGACCGCGGGCCACGTAATCGACAACCTTCGCTCAACCAGAAACATAGTAGTAGCCGGTAAGTCAAAGACTCTAGTAGAATTCAAAGACCCAATGGTCGTTAAAGAGATCAGGCAAGCAGGTAGAACTGTCGGTAGGCTACAAATGGATGCGGAAGTTTTAAAATATAGTGACGCAAAAGACGGGCACGATCTCGCGTTACTTCGGGTTCGTAAATTTAATTTCGTCAAAGATACGGTGACTTTTTATCTAGACGAAAAGATTCCGCCCCTAGGGGAAGACCTTTTGCATGTCGGAAGCCTCCTAGGGCAGATGGGTGCCAACAGCATGACGGACGGGATCTATTCTCAGCACGGGAGACTAATCAAGAGTCTCAACAAGCATGTATTTGATCAAACTACCTGCACAGCATTCCCGGGTTCCAGCGGTGGTGGGGTGTACTTAAAATCCGACGCCAGATATGTAGGCATGCTCGTAAGAGGGGCGGGGGAAGGGTTCAACCTTATCGTTCCCGTCCGGAGAATGAAAGAGTACTGCGAGAAACATAAAATCATGTGGGCACTAGATAAGGACGTCGCTATGCCCACAGATGAAGAGCTTAAAAAATTACCAATAGAGCACGAACCGCAAGAGGAAAAAGGTAAAGAAGACACAGAGGACGAGGTGGATGCAAAGAAAATGTTCCCATTCATGCTCAGGGTCACCCCTCGACATAAGATTTTAATCCTAAAATGATTACAGGGGTGGAGTGAAAGCGTGGTACGGTCATCACGGGCAGGGTGTGCCCTTGACCCTCTGCCACGCTTTTTACCTTCCCGCTTTTAAAAAAGGGTGTAATAGCCAGAGAAGACTTAAGAGGAAAACAGTAAAAATCAAGTCCCTATTCAACGCAATAAGGGCTACTACTCGGAAAGTATTGGACCGCCACCTTTAAAGTTTTTAACTAAGAAAGAGAGCTATGAATTTTTTTAAAAATAAACATAAACCTAATGATGAACTAAATAAGGTGTCGAAGGCTAAAGTCTCCGTAAAACCCTCAGCCGTAAGAAATCCCGGCAAAGAGCAAACATTAGAGCGAGAACTACAAGAGGTAGAAGACTTCAGAGGTCAAGTGCTAGAAGCTATTGCTAAGCAGGCCGACCTGAAAGCTAAGCAGGAAGCGGTCATGAACAAGGCTCAGCATCAGATAGATTATAACCAAGCAAAAGTAGATGCCATGCAGCAAAAGCTAAAGAGCATGGAAGATAAATATAATTTATTTCACAAAAGAAAAAAAGGGCTCTAGAAAATAACTAACCCCTTAATGTCCTTAACCTTTACCTTTCCGTACCAAGAGAGTTTTCGGTTATCCCCCATAACAAAAACTTCTCCTTTACCTACTAGTCCGATATCTTCATCCGTATTTAAAAATAACCATTCCTCCTCGGGCTTCTTGGCTCTTTCTTCTTCTGGCTCTAGCCAGTATATAACACTCCCCTTTCCATAGGGGTCTTTCCTTTCTTTACCGTTTATAAATATTTTCCCGTGAAGTATCTTTACGTGCTCCCCCTCCAAAGCTATCACCCTCTTGCTTAGCCTTTCTCCATCGGTATCTACGATTACATTATCATACCTGTCGGGGCCCCAGTCGTCTGGCAGGGTTGATTTATGCTGGACCACCAGCCACTCCCCGTCCTGATAAGTAGGCCTCATGCTTTCCCCATGGTTATACGTAAAGCGATAATCTTTACCTATAAAAAGATAAATAGTAAATAGCATTATGGCCGCGAGCCACATAGGGTGGCGCAGTTTGTCTGAAAACTTCTTCATGCCTCGACTATTATAGACGTTTTGTATAGATAAAATCTACAATATCTCGTTAATTTTTGTTAAGTTTTTCAACTGGCCTAGTATATTTAAAGTATTTTCGAAATTTATTGAAGAAACTTGAATTGTCCTAGGGTATTCCAGCTTAGAATCTATCCTTATTCCATCCACTTTCTCCTCAGGGGTAACGTATTCGTCAATGAAATCCATCAAGCCAACCCTTCTGGTATACTTAAAATATATATCTTTATAGTCCTGCTCTACTTCCAGAACGACCCCCATTAGCAATCCAGTCTTAGCCTCGAGAGTCACATACCTAATTGCTAGATTCTGACTTGGTGGGTCGCCTACTAAATCTGAAGATAATATTAATGGCATTATTTATTATACTGAATCTTGTTTAATAATTAAATCTTTAAATTTTTGCTCATGCTCCCTATTTTTCCAGACTAACAAGCCCTCGTCGTTTTTTTCTAGATCTTCATGGAAATTAACAGACCTAGTAATCTGGTGCCTAGATTTATAAAGAGGCCCCTTCCCATCGCCATGCCATATATGAGTTATAACCCCAGATATATACCCCACGTGTCCCTTCACAAAAGAAAAGGCCTTCACGTTGTACTCGTTAATCAGTTCGTAGTGGGAGGGGTGATGGTTATGTATTCGCTCCTCATGAGTGGGGCTGGCGAACATAACATTTTCAGAGACACAAGAAAAAAAGATAGTAGCGTCACCGCCGCCAACAATATCGTATTGAAACAGCCCAATCTTAGTTAGGAATTCTCTAGTAGCAGCCCAAGCAAACCCCGGATCGTAAGCGTTCGCAGGTGTTCCCGTGGATTTAGTTGTCGCCCACCCGTAAGGGTCGGTGGGCGTTCTCATCATTTGGTTATGATTCCTAGCATAACCTAAAGCAATGGAGGCTCGAAAAGATTGAATCTGCCCTAACTTATTTGACCTCTCTATCAAGGAGGCTAACTGAATAACCGGATTCTTGTCGAGAACCAAGGACGCCTCCTCTGCCCAGTTGTTATTATCAAATATAATGTCAGCGTCTACCCAAGCAATTTTTTTGATTCTTTCGGGTAGTTTTTTAATTAATATATTTAAGAGATTTTCCTTACTCCAGAGGACCGAGTCTGTACGCATATGAAAAGAGTGATCACTTTCTCTCGTGAACGGTTTGCGATCTTGGTAAATTAATTCTATAGAGTATAGCTCGACACCTTGCTTTTTAATATTTTTTGCAAACTTAGTGTACGCACTTTCACGGTGCTTGCTTTTAGAAAAATTAAAGAAACAAGTAACCGCAGCAAAGTCTTCTAATTTTTTTTTGTCCGTTGTAAATAAACCCAACAGTTTTCCCTCCCTCCGTGTGCCCTTGTTTACACTTTCGGTGTAAATATATGCGTGGAAAACTCTGAAAATTTAATGGTTAGAGGAGTAGAGGTCTGTATAGTTAATGAAAAAAGAATCATGATACTAGAAGGGGACGGCGATATATCAGAGGATGAAGCAACAATTATAGTAACCTACTTATTTGACGAAGGATTTATAAGAGAGGGCGACGAAATAGTCTGCGAAATCGTGCAGAATGAAGAATAAAAATTATATTGTTAAAAAAGGGTCACATTGCTATATTGTAGCATGGATGACTCAATACTCGAAGCAGCCCCAACAATACCCCTTCCAGCTAGGCTTTCCTCGGTAGGTGTGGAGCGCGTAACCACCGGGGTGTGGTTCGCGGACAATGTTCTCTCCGAAAAAGAGTGTCAAGACATAATTAACGCTTCACGCGGCGGCCTTTCTAGATCTACAGTCCTAAAGGGGGAGTCGGAAGAAGATTCCCGCCTTAATAAAGGGAGGACAAGTCAGAATGCATGGCTACTAGCTAAAGACCTAGACGCTGACAGCGACACCTTTAAGACACTTCATAAGATAGAAAAGATCACAGAGTCTTTCACAGAACAACCCATAGAAAACCAAGAGGGGCTACAAGTCTTAAGATACTTAGAGGGAGAGCAGTACGAACCCCACCACGATTTTTTTCACGAGAACCATAAAGAATATCAAAAATGCATGGCTGAGGGAGGTCAAAGGTTGTGGACTGTTTACTTTTACCTAAACGATGTAGAGGAAGGAGGGGATACGTTTTGGCCAAGGCTTGATGTAAAAGTTTCCCCCAAAATGGGCAGGGTTGCCATATGGCAGAATATGATTAACGGACAAGTGTTCCACCCGAGTCTTCACTGGGGTAAGCCACCAACGAAGGGAGAGAAGTGGGGGTGCACGAAATGGGTTAGAGAAAGAGAGTTCTCGGGGGACATGAAAGCTGACGCCTTCATCAAAAATAAGAAGGGGCAGTCAATAAGTGACTCAACCTCTAGGTACCCCACTCTGCCTCCAGAAAGCGATAAGAAAAGCAATCGATCTTTTTCAGTTCATAGGGGTGGCAAATCTATCGATACTTCAAACGCGGAGGTTATAATTGTGTAATTATGGGTAATGAACATTACCCTAGAACGAGAAGTAGATAAAATATTACAAGAAGCAGCAGACGCAAAGTGTTACATAGTAGCCAACCCATCAGAAGAAGGAAACTCGGCCATAGTAGCGAACGAGAAAAAAAATAGAGCAGTTATCGTCGGCGTGCTGTCTGTAGATATATCAAACCAGAACGTGTCAAAGACATTACAGGAATTTTGTGTGGCGTATTCTATAAATTTAAGTAAATGGGTGTGGGCTCACGCAGAAGGCTTTAAGCTGGATCAGATGATAGATGAGATGGGGGAAGAAATTTTCAAAAAGATTGATTTACACGAGGTGCTAGGAGAGCTCTGTAATTAATCATCAACCATGAACACAAACATCCCCAAGAAAGAGGCGGCAGTACTCGAGCGAGACCTAAAGCAACTTATAAAACGAATAAAGATCAATCGATCCATTATAGAAACCCACCTAGATTTGATAGAAAAAAACACCCGGAACCTAGAGCACTTTTCAGAACAAAGATTTAATCTCCTAGAAGAGTCCTTTAAAAACCTACTAAGAGGTAGCGATTCGGATTCGAAAAAATTAGAAAAAATGGCAGAGAAAATTGATTATATAAGTAATCAATATGCCAAGAAAGCCTAGACAGAAAAAATTTTACCTCGTAGTATCAAAGGACAGGGGCTATAAATACGGAGCCTTTCCTTATACATCAGAGGGGAAAAGACAGGCTGAAGAATTAGTCAAAAAGAAAAAGCAAGACGGAGAAGACCTAGAGATACAAGAGAAATAATGTCACACTAAACACCACCGGATACCAGAGTCATCTTGGCTCATAGATATAGTTAACCCCCCTTTTTGGGGGGTTTTTTTATTGGCACGATCCATGCTTTAGTATTTGTATATGAATACATTATTAAATATGAACAGACTACTAGATGACTTTTTTGTTTACCCTTACGAATCAAGAATTGATTCACACTGGGACGAGCATGAGACCCATTACGAGGTAGATTTTAACCTAGCTGGCTTTAAGAAAGAGGACATTACCCTTACTGTTGATAATAACATTCTTAAGGTTAGTGCAAAGCAGGAAGGAGGGGTATACTCAAGAAGTCTACTTTTACCCAAGAAGGCGGATATAAAAACCGCATCTGTGGCGTATGAAAATGGCTTGTTGAACATCAAAATAAATAAAAAACAATCTGCGAAATCTTTTGAATTAAAAATTAAATAGTTTCGTCGATATTATTGCTGCGTTATAGTAGCGCGTGGACTTTGGGAGAAGTCCCGATCTATAAATAGCCCGTATCGTCGGCGTGCGTGTGCGGGCTATTTTTAATTTGACACCCCAGTAACTATGTGCTAAGGTTAAGACTTATGACAGAAACAAATAAAGATAGTAAGGTAATGACAGTTAAAACGGCTTACGCTAGGATTGCGGTCCTGCTTTTAGCCATTAACTTCGCCCTTACTGGGTATGTGCTAGTAGGCATGAACAAATCGACTCAGCTGCAGCTTGATCAAATTCAAGGGGCTAAGGTGGAGGCCGATGAATCTCCCCTCGGGGAGGAACAAACCACAGAGTAGTAATATCTTCTCTAGGTTCCCCCGTCATGATTGCGATTAAATTCGGACGGTCATGGCGGGGTTTTTTTTATTGATATAACGCTGCCTTCCAGTTAATATATATTGTATGCAGGTAGGAGTGATAGGTAATGGGTACGTAGGTGGAGCCACATCGCTCCTCGAGCACGAGGGTGTCCCTTTTTACATTTACGACAAAGACCCCAAAAAATGTAAGCCCCTAGGAATAACCGTAAAAGACCTTATGCCGTGTGATTTCATTTTCGTAGCGGTCCCCACCCCAATGAACCAAGACGGAAGCTGTTCGACGTCTATAGTAGATGGGGTAGTAAATGAATTACACGAAGCTGGCTACGATAAGGGGAGGGTGATTGTGAAATCCACAGTCCCCGTAGGCACTTGCAGGAGACTGAACGTTATGTTTATGCCAGAGTTTTTAACGGAAAGATCTTGGCGTAAAGACTTTACCGAAGAAGAAGACTGGATACTCGGAACAAACACTAGAAACGATAAGATAAGAGACGAAGTTTACAAATTGTTTGAGTCGGCATGGAACCACGGAGCACTTAAGAATCGGCCTAGGATGACATTCTCTACAACCGAAGAGGCGGAACTGACAAAATATACGCGCAACTGCTTTCTTGCAGTTAAGGTCTCATTCTTTAATGAGGTGTATGAATTTTGTGAAATAAATGATATTAATTACAGAAAAGTGAGAGAGCTTGCCTGCAGAGACGAGAGGGTTGGGATAAACCACACCTCCGTGCCCGGGCCAGATGGAAAGAAAGGCTTCGGCGGTACTTGTTTCCCCAAGGACACAGCCTCCTTGCTAGATCAAATGACCCAATGCGGTCAAGAGAGTTACCTAGTGGAAGCGGCGAAGGCTAGAAACATTCAAGTCGACAGGCCAGAAAAAGATTGGGAAAATGACAAAGGTAGAGCAGTTCTTTAAAGCTTTGGTAGCTCAATTGGATAGAGCATCTGCCTTCTAAGCAGAGGGTTGTGGGTTCGAGCCCCACCCAGAGTACCATACATATATGAATAAAAATAAAAAAAACAAATTTTAAACCGAAAAGCAAACCAAAGCCTAAGGTGGACGATATACATGGAAAACAACTATAAGAGACAAAGACGGTACCAGAAAACAAAAAAAGGCAAAAAAGCCTCAAAGAAAGCTGGTAAGAGCTACGACGAAAGACATAGAGAAAAAAGAAGAAAACAAAAAAGAGATTACATGAGAAGAAAAAGAGAGGAAAACCCGGACATCTGGAGATAAGTTATATATGAGTGCAAAGTTAATAACCGTCGCCGCGAGCGGGTACTTTGACCCACTTCACGTGGGTCACATAGAATACCTAGAGAAGTCGAAAGCGTTAGGAGATAGGCTGGTTGTTATAGTAAATAACGACAAACAGGCGACTCTAAAAAAGGGGAAACCCTTTATGACTCAAGAAGACAGGCTCAAGATTATCGAGTCCCTTCAGTGCGTGGATCAAGCTTTCATATCGATAGATGAGGACTCGTCTGTGTGTAAATCTTTAGCCGCCTGCAGTCCAGACATTTTTGCCAACGGCGGAGACAGAATACAAGAGGAGATCCCCGAATCACTTATATGTAGGGAGCTAGGTATTGAGATGGTCGACAGCTTGGGTGAGAAAATTAGATCATCATCGGAATACATTAAGGACGCTAAAGAATGAAAGGTCCCATACATTACCTATTTGATATAGACGGGACACTAACAGAGCCTAGGAGTAAGATGTCCAGCGGGTTCGCTAAGACCTTCCTTAGCTGGATGAAGGATAAGTCTGTATTTTTAGTTGCAGGCAGTAATCTGGAAAAAGTTAGTGAGCAGGTGCCAGCAGAGGTAATAGCGGAGTGCAAGGGGGTGTTCTGCTCCATGGCTAATCAATTTTGGAGCGGTAAAAACCTTATATACGAAAACGAATGGGCACCCGACCCCCACCTGACGGAGTGCTTGATCGGTTTTCAAATGTACACAAAGTTTCCGACAAGACCGAAGCTCGGTGGTCGGGGAAAAATAATAGAGCTCAGACCGGGGATGCTTAACTTTACCACAATTGGCAGGAACGCAAACACAGAAGAAAGGCAAAGATACTATGAGTGGGACGTCAAAAATGGAGAAAGAAAAAACATAGTAAGCCAATTAGAAAGGAGTTTTCCAGAGTTAGATTTCAGGATCGGCGGGCAGATAAGTATAGATATACAACCGAAAGGTCACAATAAATCGCAAGCGAGTAAATGGATAAGAAAAAACCTCGGAGGTAAGATGATTTTCCTAGGAGACAGCTGTTCTAAGGGCGGGAACGATTATGATATTTATCTAGACATAAAAAATGCCGGAGACGGAGTGTGCCATAAAGTTAATTCACCAAAAGAGACCCTTAAAATCATTGACGCATGAAATTTCTAGTGATAGGGGACAGTTGTACCGATAAATTTATTTACGGCACATGCGAAAGACTTTGCCCAGAGGGGCCGGTTCCAGTGTTCCAACCTACGGGGGCAACCTCAAATGGCGGCATGGCAAAAAATGTACAGGCTAACGTGGAAGCCCTAGGGGTGCGCTGCGACATCGTTTCAAACGAAAGCTTAATAGAATAAATAAGGTACGTAGACAGAAAGACCAATCAATTATTATTAAGGGTAGACGTAGACGACAGGGTAACGGACCCTTTCGATATTCAAAAGGTTGCATGGGATGAATATGATGCAGTTATAGTATCAGATTATAATAAAGGCTTCTTATGTGATCAAGCCATAAGAAAAATATGCCTAGAGCATGATAATGTTTTTTTTGACACGAAAAGAAAGCTAACATGCGATCTCCCCAATAATTTGAGGTTCATAAAACTTAATGAGTACGAGCTAGAATTAAACCGTGGTCTCAGGCTTTCGCTGGGGCACGGGCCCTCCACCACAGACCGATATACTGAGAAAATAATAGTAACACACGGGAGTAAGGGGTGCTGGTACGCAGGGAAGATGTACCCCCCACCCGACAAGATAGTTGCTCAAGACTTATCTGGCGCTGGAGACACCTTTCTTTCCGCGTTGGCGGTTTTAATTACTGATGGGGCGAGCGTAGAGATTGCGATTGATTTCGCGAACTAATGCTCCTGCGAGGTGGTTAATAATAGAGGGGTCGCCACCATTTAGATT